>JASFGJ010000137.1:0-8677 GCA_050123815.1 Desulfobacteraceae bacterium | reverse complement strand
ATTTGTTTTTGCATGGTAGCTTTTCAGATAGTTGCCATAGCGTGACAGTGAATCGATGCATTTACAGGCCACATCCAGAGAGTCGTATACCGGAATGTCGTAGTAGCGGCACAGCTCCAATGCGTGTGGGTGTTCCGAATTGAATAGACTGTGCAACACGATGGGTTTGTTTCCGCGGGCAACCATTTTGCCCATTTGATGTGCGGCGTCCTCCTCTTTCAGCGAAAGTGATTCGGCAAACCGTATGCCGTAACCACCAAAAAGCCCGACAATCAGAAGTCCCCCGACACTGGAATCTTTGAGAAGTATTTCAGCGCAATCGGCAAAAAGCGAGGGATCGGCATCCGTTCCGCCGGCGACGTCCACGGGGTTGGCAATGGAGGCGGCCGGGGGAAGCAAGTCGGCAAGCCGATCTTTCGTTTTTTGGGATAATTCCGGGAGTTGTACTCCCAACTCGGTCAGAATATCCGCGGCGATGGTGGCGTGGCCGCCGCCATCGGCAAGGATGGCGACTTGTTTGTTGCGAATCGGATGGCAGCTGGCCAGGCTTTCGGCAATTGGAAAGAGCGCATCCGAATCGTCCACCACAATAATTCCCGCTCGCTGAAAAGCGCCGACGGCGACGGCGGATATGCCGGCCAGGGCGCCGGTATGTGAGCCGGCCGATCGCTTGCCGGTGGAACTGCGACCGCTTTTCAGCAGTATGATTGGCTTTTCCTGTGTGGTGGTGTAGGCCTGTTGGAGAAATTTGCGCCCTTCGCGCATGCCTTCGACATACATCAAGATGGCTTTGGTGTTCGGATCCTGTCTGAAGAACTCGAGGTATTCATGAAACCGGATATCCGCTTCATTGCCAACACCGATGTAGTAGGAGAATCCTTTGCGACTCTTAAGTTTGGCTTCGGTTATCAGGCTTAAGGCCATATTTCCGCTCTGACTCAATAGCGCGATGTCGCCTTTGGGGGCGTCGCGAATACCGACCAGATTGCATTTATCCACCAGATTGAGCATGCCCGATGTGTTTGGCCCGATGACGCGAATCTTGTGCTGACGGGCGGCTGCCAGCAATTCCGCTTCCAGTTTTCGGCCCTCACCACCGATTTCCCGAAAGCCGCCGGCAAGTACAACCACCCCGGCAACGCCGTTTTGTCCACACTCCGCTATCAATCGTGGCACGGTGGCAGCCGGGGTTGCGATTAAGACAACATCAACAGGATCGCTGATGTCGGAAATGGATGGAAAACATTTGAGGCCATAAATGCGGTCCTCTTTGGGATTGACAGGATAAATCCTTCCTTCAAATTTTTCTTCGACCAACGTTCGAATGGTTTGGTAGCCTCGCTTGGTTTCATTTCTCGAGGCACCAATCACTGCCACGGATTTTGGATGCATGACTCGCTTGAGTTCCATTGATCCTTTTCCCTTGTTTAGTGTCCATCCATAATTGGCATTCCCGAAAAGATTTCGGGATCTGCGACTTGCGGTCCGGTCCCGCTATCGGCGGAATTCTCTCTCCGATAAAATCTTTATGGCTTGCGCTTTTCAAAGCGCTCGAGAGCAGCTTGACGCTCTCGAGTACCGACACAGGCCAGACAGGCTTCTATCTCAAAATCCATGAGGGCTTCCAGGCTGGCCTCGCCCTGTGCCAGTCGCAGGCCCTTTTTGATCATTTTAAGTGAAAACAGGTCGTTTTTCACAATACGCATGGCCATTTGCCGAACTTGATCCATCAGATTTTCCGGTTCGACGGACTTGTTCACCAGACCAATGCGTTCAGCTTCGCGGCCATCGATGTTGTCTGCGGTGAACAACAGCTCTTTTGCCTTTCCCGGTCCGACAAGATCCTGAACCAGACGAAAGGCACCGCCTGTGACCGAAGAAGAGACGCGCGCTTCCGGTGATCCAATCTGAGCATCGTGAGCGGCGATCCGGATATCGCAGGCCAAGGCCAGTTCATATCCGGATCCAAGTGCAAATCCATTGATAGCAGCGATGGTCGGCTTTTCATAACGAATGATGCGAAGCGATACCGCTTGAAGGGATTCAAGGTAGGCCCGATATTGATCGGGAGTTCGTGTTTTTGACTCCTTAAGGTCGGCCCCGGATGAGAATGCGCGCCCTTGTCCGGTGAGGATCACGACCTTGATGGTTTGATCCTGTTGCGCATCTTCAAGGGCGTTTTGAAGTTCCAGCCAGAGCCGTTGATTCAGTGCGTTGAGTACTTCAGGGCGGTTTAGCGTAATTGTAGCGATTCCTTCAGCTTTTTCGTACAAAAGCGTGTTGTACTCCATAGATTTAGGTCCTTGATTGAAAGGGTTGCGGTGGACTGCGATGGGTATAGAGGCAGTGGCACGAGGGTCGGGGCTTGGCCGTATGTTACAGGATACATGAGCTATCTCAGTGTCCGGGTTATACCTACTAAACCTTGTTATTGCAATGGCTTGTAGTTGTCAATATCCTTTGCATAGGCATCAAAATCTTTTTCATCCAAAAACCGAGTGATCATTATGCTGACCTGGTCGGCGGTGTCTATTCGATAGGAACCGTTGGCATCCCGGGTGGCGACCTGCTTGGCGTTCGAAACAATTGATTGGAGTGCTGAGGCAGTTATTTGAACATTGACATGAACACTCAATTTATCATCGTTTGGTTGATTCATTGTCAATCCTTTGCTTACTTTGACGATGGGGGCATCGTATCGTTTGCATTCGTATGTCGGCCTAGTTGTTTTTAACAGGCTCAAATCGATGGGTCAAGCCGGCAGTTTCATCAGCTATCGACCTAACTTCGTTGCACATTCATGTCAGATTTGGTAAGAGATGCTTTATGGAACGACGTACGAAGTTCAAGGGAACTTATCTCCATCACTGAACAGCACAGATACGACCTGCGATAGGCATACGACTTCAGATAGAGGGTTTAATGAACAATGACTTTCCAATTCTAGTAGTAGATGATGACGCTGTGTCGCGAACGCTTATAGAAAAACATTTGAAAAAAGCGGGGTTTGGAGTAGGCGTAGCAGCCAACGGCGGTGAGGCGCTCGAACTGTTCGACAACGATTTTTATCCGATCGTTCTGACCGACTGGATGATGCCTGAAATCAACGGCCCTCAATTGTGCCGTCTGATTCGCGAAAAGAAAACCGACGGCTATGTATTTATTATTCTGATCACTGCTCGTGATTCAAAAACCGATATTGTGTCCGGCCTGGAATCCGGAGCCGATGATTACCTGACAAAGCCAATTCATCCGGCTGAACTCGTGGCGAGAATCAATACCGGCATCCGAATCCTGAAACTTGAGCAATCCCTGAAAAAAGCCAATGAAGAGATCCGGCAGTTATCAGTCAGCGATCCGTTAACGGGATGCTACAATCGCGGTTATCTCAATGACCGCTTTCCGCAAGAGTTGCGGCGTGCCCATCGCTATTTGCATCCGCTATCGGTCGTTCTGGCCGATATTGATCACTTTAAACACGTTAACGACACCTATGGGCACCAGGCCGGAGATGAAGTCCTAAAAGCTTTTGCAGACTGCATCACCCGGCAGATAAGAAAAAAAGTCGATTGGGTCGTACGATACGGTGGAGAAGAGTTTCTTATCGTGCTTCCTGAGACGGGCTGCGAAGGTGCCCATAGTATGGCCGAACGATTGCGAATTGCCGTGGCAACGAAAAATATAAATATAAACGGAACTCAAATCAACGTCACTGCCAGCTTTGGCGGCGCAAGTGCGAAATTTCAAATGGACCACATGCCGGATGTCGACATGGACAAGCTAATACACAAAGCGGATGAACAGCTCTATCGTTCCAAAGGAGAAGGGCGCAATCGGGTCAACCTGGTTGAATATGGTTAAGATTTGAAACCACTTCTATAATTTAAAATCACCTCCGCGATTGGCGGTCAAAGACCTGAGTTGCCGCCAATTCACTGAAATGGAAATTATCCTTACTCGGATTCAAATCTAGATCGGTGAGATCCGCCACACGCGAAAACGATTTCCCCACCAGGACCTGCCGATGGTTGTCCCTGCGATAGATACCAAAACTCAGCCGCCTGATCTCTTCTCTATCCAACTGATTGACCAAATCCTTTGTTGACCAAATCTGGCCTGCAGAGATTAACTCGCACAATCGGGAACATGCAGAAAGTGCAGTACCATGCGTCAACAGGGCGCTGCCCAGTTGCGTCGGTATAAGACTGATGAATTCATCTGCGCGATGCATGGCCATATTCAGTTCGATGTCGTGGAGCCATCCCTTTCTGATCTTCCATTCACGGCTGATGTCATTCATTTGCGATTTGATTTCCAGCGCGCAATCAATGACGGGCATGGGACTGTCGAATTTATTCTTGGGCAGGAAATAGGCCACCCACCCGCTACCGGCCTGCTGCTCGAAAATCCCGCCAAAATTATCGATAATCGTAACAAAGCGGTTCATCAAGCTGTTGCACAAGCGGCTGTACGCTTCGGGAAGCAGCTCCGTTTGAAGGATGCGCGCATTGTTCAAACGGGCCGCAAGAATAAAGAAAACCTTCTGCAACGGATCGTTTTCCAGGTTCAGCTGCTCGAGACGTTGTTCGATTTCAACGCGATGTGGCGCAAGGCATCGTGTCCGTCCGCTTGAGGATTCCGGTCGGAAAGAAGCGCTCGGCAGCCGCTCTTGTTTGGGTGTCAGACAGGGCGGTGTTTGTTCAGGGTGGGATCCGTCGGGTTGGCTGAACTCCGAATTGATTGAATCGGAAGACTGATCCGAATTCAGCTCGCTGGATTTTTCAGAACGATCGAAGATTTGCGCTAATTGGTCCAGTGGGTGATTGGCATCATGAACGGACCCAGGCATAGTTTATACTCCTCAGCATGAACACGCAACTGATTGCATCACAGAGACGTACCGTTGTGAAAAGCTGTTCGAGCTGCCGGTTCAACCTTTTAGTCGACCAATTAATGTGTATGGTATATGAAAAATGACGACGCCCAACGAAGCTGGTTTTTCATCATTCAAGCCAAGTTTGTCAAGGAAAATATACAAAAATCAGCTTGAGCAATCGGTCCGATTGTGACATTTGTTGGCGAATGTCGGATTTAACCCCATATCAACAAGAGCAGTTGGACGCTCTGGAACTTGCTATTTCCTATCTTAAAGGATTGACTCCCAAAGCACGGGCAGCACTTAACGCTTCGATCGAACCTTATCATGATTTCAGAGTCGAGGTAGACGCTTTTTTAGAGATGAATTTCAGTCGCTACTGCACTCACAGCTGCTACACAACTCAGACAAGCGCCTGCTGCAGCAAAGACGGAATCATCACATTCTGGGCGGATGTACTGATCAACACAAACGCGAGCGATCGTCGGCAATTGGAACATCTTCAACATGCAATCAGCAATCCCTTGAATCGTAAAAAATGCATCTATCTCGGCCCCGGTGGATGTGTATGGCGGGTGCGGCCGCTGGTATGCGCCATGTTTGTATGCGATGACGCGCTGGCCAAGGCATTTAAAGACAACTCCGAGGCAGAACGCCGGTGGGAGGAATTTAAAGATCAGGCCAAAGGATATCGCTGGCCGGATCGTCCGGTCCTGTTTGATCAACTGGAGAAGCGCTGCATTGCTGCCGGTGTGGATTCATCCCTGATGTACCTGCACAGCAGTCCGGGGTTGCTGCAGGTTAAGCGCAGGGCGGGCTTAACCTAATACACTATGCCGCTTTAAAGGCCCGCATCAGTGTCGGCGTCATCACCGCCTGGTAGCCCTTTAATGTGGCGACGACCTGCCGCTCTTCATCCAGGAAAGTAAAATCGCAGATTATCTTATGTTTCGTGTGTTTTTTGACCAGCATCAACGCTGACACGCCGTTTTGCGGAAAACGATCACGGTACTGGCGATACGATTGGGCATAGCTGGGAAGTGAAACCTTTCCCAATCGGTTGTGGCACCATACAATCGCCATCTGAAATGCACTGTCGATCACCAAGGGATCCATGATCCAGCGACTGCGCAGCGGCTTGTCCATCCAGTCGGCCGGAGGGGGTGCCGGTGCAATGCGAGCGGCCATTTCCAACTCCGACAAATGGGAGAAGTGCTGCAATCCTCGCAACGCTTTGCCATGGAACAGGATCTGCTCATAAACTTGCTCCAAACTGCGATCGGCCGATCTGTCATCCATAGCGTCCAACCGATTGAAGCCGGGAGCCTCAGGATGCCGTTCAACCAGAATGGCTTTTGCACTGGAGTGGACCAAGTCGCTATTTTGTCGGCTGTCGTCTCGGATTTCGACGTCAACTTCATACTGATCCTGAACGCGCCTGGCTTTGCCGGCCATAATACACACAGACGCCTTCTGCCCATCCAGAACGATTCCATTGAGCAGACGCAAGCGATCCAGTCCATGCAGTGAAAGCCCGGGATTTGCATGCAGGGCGCTATGGGCAAGCCATTCGGTCATGAGCGCCAGCGGGACCACCGGCCGGCCATCCAGTTGGTGTGATCTGAGTACGGGATGGTGATCGATATCGATGAGCCGTTTGGCCGTAATGGACATCTCCTGTGGTTCAGAGGAGCTTTCTTTGTCCGCGTCGGCATCGACTGGGGCGGATATTCGGGAGCTGTCGAAAAGGCTGCCGATGACAACCTCAATCGCATCGGATACAGGATTGGCCATCTCATCGACCATCGCTTCGGCACCATCCATTGGCGCAATGAGCCCAATGCCCCTGGCTTCAAAGGCTGCCTTTAGACTTGGTGTGACCATCCCGCCGTCAAATGGCCCCCAATTGATAGAGAGCACTTTGCAGTTCGGCAGCCGTTTTGCCTGTTGCCTGGCAATCTTATTCAATGCCTCATTGGCCATGGCGTAATCCGCTTGGCCTCTATTGCCTACACGGGCACTGACAGAAGAGAACAAGACCAGATAGCGCAAGGCGTCGCTCTCTGAGGCATCCAGCAGCGCATGCAAGCCATCGACTTTGGTTTCGAAAACCTGTTCAAATTGTTCCGGTTGTTTTTCAGCGATCAGTCGATCGGCCAAAACCCCTGCGCCGTGAATGATCCCCTTGATTTGACCAAGTTCTTCTCTTATCAAATCGAATGTTTGAGCGATTTTTTGATAATCTCGAACATCGACGCTGTAATAGCGGACCGTCAATCCTCTATCGGACAATAGACCAATGGCATCATTGATCTGACGCGCCGAGATGAATGACTGATAGGCCGCCTCAACCTGTATTGGTGTGGGATTCCGATCCGAAAAATAATGTTCCAGGATCGCCGCTTTCATTTCACCAGGTTTGGACAATCCCTCCAGCCAATCCGGTTCATTCTCCGATGCCTGGCTGCGGCCCAGCAGCGCCAGTTTGCAGCCGCATCTGGCGGCCAATGCCTGTACCGCCGAGCCGGTTACACCACGTGCGCCGCCGGTAACCACGACCACGTCATCGGGTGACAGGTCAATCTGAGCTGTCCGAGTCAATGGCGAGCGGACCAATTCCAACCCGATTCGGCGATCCGCCGAAAGTCCGATTTCAACCACATCATCGTCTTGAGGATAAGCCACCTCGAGCGCTATCTGATTTGCGACGGCATCGAGCTGGGTCCATTCCGGATCAATGTCGAGGGCCAGGCAGCGCACCGAAGGCCATTCAATGGCGGCTGTTTTAACCAAACCTGCCAGGGCGCCCTGCACTGGATCGGTCAGGGGCAAATTGTTGAAGCCAAAAGCGCCGTCAAGAAACGTTATCGAGCAAAAGCAGGCACCGTTATGGTCTGTGCGTCTTTCAAATGCCGATGCCAATTTGGCCCACTCCAAAGCCTGCCCAGCCGCCATCGGCGCCACCAGTATCAGTCCGGTGGCGCCTTTTTGCCCGGATAGTTCTTCAGGGGTTGCCACGAATTTGGCAACGATATCATTCCCGGCGAGCGCTTGAATTAAGGCCGTGTTCATCGCATCGTTCGATCCCGCCACGGCGACGAAGCCATCTTTGGGCAGTGTCCATCGAGTTCCCGTCTGTCGCGGCATTTCCTTGACCCGTATCAGCTTGCGGGAAAGGATCCGGCCGGCCTCGTCGCTGTGAGGCGCCTGATCGTTTTTATCGTCGTTGGATGCTATCTCATTTTTTTCATTAATCGCGATCCCGCCAGCCCGCCCTTTGGCCAGAAATTCACAAATCTGCCCGAGGGTTTTAAGGGTGCCCATCATGTCCGGCGTCACCTGGGGAAGGTGCGGCAGCTTCTCTTCCACCGCGGAAAGGATCTCCACGCGCTTGATGGAGTCGATGCCCAGATCCGACTCGATGTCCATCTCCAGTCCCAGCATCTGCTCCGGATATCCGGTCAGCTCGCTGACAATGGATAAAAGGGTCTGTCGGATCTGCGGTGCTTCCGATGATTCGGGGCACGGGACCGTTCGAGCCGTGCTGTCGGCCGGCTGTGTGGCGGCATCGGCCGGACCGGTCAGAAAATCACAAATCTGTCCGAGGGTTTTAAGGGTGCCCATCATGTCCGGCGTCACCTGGGGCAGGTGCGGAAACTTTTCTTCCACCGCAGAAAGGATCTCCACGCGCTTGATGGAGTCGATGCCCAGATCCGACTCGATGTCCATCTCCAGTCCCAGCATCTGCTCCGGATATCCGGTCAGCTCGCTGACAATGGACAAAAGGGTCTGTCGGATCTG
>JASFGJ010000136.1:0-8708 GCA_050123815.1 Desulfobacteraceae bacterium | reverse complement strand
TCCTTCTCCATCTTTAACTGGCCCTTCCAACCCGCCTCATAAGCCATATCAAGATATTTGCTGGTGTCTTCAGGTGAAAACGCTACGATTTCCATGCCGGCTTTCTTTAGCAGGACATATTCTTCTTTGATAAATCTCTCGGTATTTTATCGATCTCGATGACCTCCAGGCGCAGGGCTTCCATGAAAACATCCCGGAGGTGCTTGGGAAGTTTGTCCCATGTTTTGGCATTCATGAGCAGGGGGTGGGACACTTTGTAAAAAGAAGGGCCAGTTACATATTTGGTCACCTCCTGCCAACCCCAATCACGAATGCTGTAAAGGGGCCACATGATTCCATCCACAACGCCTCTTTCCAATGCCTGATAGACGTCTCCGGGTTTTGTGGCAACGGGTGTGGCGCCCAGCGCTTTGAGAAAATCGACATACATGGGCGAGGTGCGGATCCGCAGGCCTTTGAGCTGGTCGGGGCCTGTCACTTTCTTAACGGTGTATAGCTGAAAGGGCAGCTGGCTGCCCAACGCGCCGAGGTAGGTGGCATTGAGCTTTTCACGGTGGATTTTGTCGAAGATGGCATCGACGCCCGCATCCTTTTCCTCCTGAGAGGTCAGCATGGACAACTTGGCGGATACTGCCGCCGGCGCAGTGCCGGCGTAATAGGCCGCCGTACCGTAATACATATCCACGATCCCTTTGCCCAACGCTTCGGGTTGATCGGGGGTCGGTATGGTTTCGGGACCGCCGATGTATTTCACTTGACATTCGCCGGGATATTTATCGTTAAGCATTTTATTGACGCGTTCGATATGAGGCAGATATTCGCCGGTAACGCCTTTATGATTCTTCATGGTGAAAATTAGCCTTTTACGATTTCATCAAACATTAAATATCACCATATCCGGGCGGCAATTCCGAATCATGGAAAGCTTTGACTGCCTCTGTGACAAGCGTTTTGGGAAACATCCGCAACTGTTCCGGTTTAAATTGCAAATCTGGCAGGTATTGCAGGATGATTCTGCTCACCGCCAGTGCTTGTGAATAATCGCGCTTCTTTTTAAGCGGATCCCGATCCAATTGCTGGCTCAACCACAATTTGTGGACGGCAAATGCTCTGGGATCCGGTGCCACCATTGTGGCTGGATATCCGTCATCGCCGATGACAACCCGGCTAAATTTTGGTGCGGAAACCAGCCAATGAAGATTCCTGATTTCAGCAGCCATCAAGTCGTCCTTGTCGCCCATTTGCCGTTTCTCTTTCTTCAGCAGATGATTGGGTTCCGGTTTGACCAGATCGACCATGTACCCGGATCGATTGACGGCTCGAAAACGCTGCTTATCAATCAAATCGAATGATCGATCCGCCTTTTTCAATATAGATATGAGCCCTTTGCTATCAACTTGGTCTGTTGCAAACATCCTGAGTTTAGAACGGATATCCCATAATAGGTCCATATCTTGAGTCGCCAATACTTCTCGATCCAAAAAGATACCGGCGCCGGCCTCATAAGCGTATAATGCATTGGTTTCGATAATCAGAAGGTTGTCGCCCAATAACTGGTGTTGTTGGAGAAGCCTTAATATCGAAGTGACAATTCTGGGTACACGGGCAATGCGAGCGGCTTTGCAAAAACGAGCCTGCTCCTTGAGTCGATCTTTTAGCTCTTTTAGACGCGCAAGTGCTTGTTTTTTGTTTTTATGAAACTCGTTATAAACGGCTTCGGTTTCAGAAGAACGCGGCCCAAGACTTTTACCATAGCCATGTCGATCCAAGGAACGGAAGAGATACTCTCGGCCCTTGGCTTTTTTCCAGTGCATCCCGCCGCGATAGGTCCTGCTTTTGCTAAATGCATCCACAAATGCTTCGTGCAATTGGGTCGTATCAATAAAAATGCGGCGTTGGTTATCACTCAATTCATTGGATTTCATGCCGTTTTCCATCACGTAGACCTTTTGGAAAGATGAAGGAAAACGGCAGTTGGATGGCTGCGGAAGCTGTTTTCCTTCAAAATAGAACTTTGTATATTTTGAAGGAAAACAGCTGATATGTCAATAATTAAAACCTTCTAAGTTTCTAGATCTGAGGGATGTTAGTTCCGGCAATTGGTGTAAAATGGCCGGTTCTATTTGTGTTGGGTGGTGCAGGATCGTTCGATACGAGAGATGCGCGGTTTCACCCTCACCCTAACCATCTCCCTCAAGGGAGAGCGGATAAAGAGAATTGGCCGAAGCGTTTTTGTTGGCCGGTGTGGATGTTGGATATTCAATGGCACGGGCAACCGGCGTTCAAGATCTGAACGCCAAGCGACAAGGTGATTCTGATCTACCCGTTTATCACGAAAAACCCTAAAACTCCAAAAACACTGAAGGACCCTTGGAAACAAAAAGGCCATTGCATCTTTTGGCATGCAATGGCCTTGTTTTCAATGGGGTGAGTGATGGGACTTGAACCCACGACCACCTGGGCCACAACCAGGGGCTCTACCAACTGAGCTACACCCACCGTAAGAAAGTAGGCATAGTTAGCAAAATAATGCCGGGGAAGCAACCTTAAAACGATCCGCATGCGGCTCATGATTTTTTTTATTATTTAGCTGTTGTTTCATCGATCGATGGCAGGTCGGCACGGAGGCCGACCCTACGAAGACCCTGCGGCATACGGACGCTGCACGTGAAGCGCAGTGCCGGCCTGTCCCGCTGGTCTTGTGCGGGGCCTGTCCCGCTGGTCTTGTGCGGGGCCTGTCCCGCTGGTCTTGTGCGGGGCCTGTTCCCGCTGGTCTTGTGTGGGGCCTCTGCACCGGCCGGTATTAAGCACCGATTTGGCCATAAGCCCTTGTTTTGTATTCGGGTGTCAACACCAGGTCTTAATGCCTTCAAACCGATAGCGGAACCGGCTTGACATCGGCGACCGTTAGATTTTAACTTGATCATTGAACTGTTGGGCTGCCGTAATTCTGAAAAAACTTAATGACAAACCTTCAGCCGATACGATCGAGGTGACCATGACCGATCAAGGCCCCAAATATCTGGACAATATCCTGGATGCCATGGAAGACGGCATCTATATCATCCGCAACGATTACACGGTGGAGTTCATGAACCAGGCCATGATCGATATGTTCGGTGAGGGCGTGGGTAAAAAGTGCTACGAGGTGGTCAACGCAAGCGAGGTGCTCTGTCCCTGGTGCAGGGCCAAGGATGTGTTTGCCAACGGCGAGTCGGTGCACCAGGAGATCTACATGCCGCGCACCGACAAGACCTACCGCATCATCGAGCTGCCCATTAAAAATGCGGACGGCAGCTTTTCCAAACTCAATATCTACCGCGATATCACCGCCCGCAGGGACCAGGAACTCAAACTCAAAGCGACCGAACAGGATTATCGCCAGCTGTTCGAGGCGGTGGACGTCGGGGTCTATATCAGCAGCAAAGAGGGGCGCCTTCTGGACGCCAACCGGACCATGCAGGAGATGCTGGGCTACCATAGCAAGGAAGACTTTTTGAACATATCGATCCAAAAGGACCTTTGGGTGCGCCCCAGCGACCGCACGGCGTTTCAGCGCATGATCGAAGAGGACGGCAAGGTAATCAATTATTCGGCGGATTTCAAACATGTGAACGGCACCACGGTTCCGGTGCTGTTGACCAGCCACGTACGCAAAAATTACGGCGGGCAGGTGATCGGATACGAGGGCATCTGCGTCGACCAGACCGCCATCACCCGCATGCAAAAGGAGCTGAAGGAGGCCCACGACTTTCTCAAGAACGTCATTCAAAGCTCGCCCAACGCCATTATCGGCGCCACCATGCAGGGGAAGATCTTTACCTGGAACAAGGGGGCCGAAGAGACGCTGGGATACTTGGCTGACGAGGTGGTGGACAAGGCCGATGTGCGCCAGCTTTACAACAGCGATGAAGCCTACGAAGTCATGAAACAGATGCGCAGCGAGGAGCACGGCGGCAAGGGCAAGCTGCGCTCCTACCCCATGACCTGGATGCGCAAGGACGGTACGGCCATCGAGGGCGCCCTGTCGGCCAGCATCATTTACGACCATGCGGGCAACGAGATTGCATCGATCGGCTATTTTGTCGATTTGAACGAGCGGCTGGAGATGGAGCGCAAGCTCAGCCGCACCCAGGAACAGCTGCTGCAGTCGGAAAAACTGGCGGCCATGGGCCGTCTGACATCCCAGTTGGCCCACGAGTTGAACAATCCGCTTTACGGCATCATGAACACCCTGGAGTTGATGAAAACCGAGATCCCGCCGACCAACAAACGCCGCCGGCTGCTGGACATGGCGCTGTCCGAAAGCATGCGGCTGACCGATATGCTGCGCAAGATGCTCTCCTTTTCAAAGCCGGATCAGGAATTGCGCTGCTCGGTCGATATCAATACCATCCTGGATGAAATCCTGTTGCTGCACGAAAAACAGCTGCGCGAGGTGGACATCAAGATCTCCGCCGACCTGGAAGAGGGGCTGCCGCCCCTCTGGGCCTCGAAAAACCAGATGCGCCAGGTGTTCTTAAACATGGTTTCCAACGCCAAGGACGCCATGCCCGAAGGCGGCACGTTGTCGGTGCGCACCCGCGGCAGCGGCAAACAGATCCGCGTGCAGGTGGCCGACAACGGCACGGGCATCAAGCCGGAAAACCTGGACAAGATTTTCGATACCTTTTTCACCACCAAGGTCGACAGCGAACGCGGTGTGGGGCTGGGGCTTTCGGTCTGCTACGGATTCGTCAAAGACCACGGTGGGGATATTCAGGTGGAAAGTACGGTGGGGGAAGGTACCACGTTTACCATTATCCTGCCGGTGAGCGAGCAGGAAGAGAAGGAATGCCCGGCAGACAAGTCTATATTATCCACAGAAGAGTAGATAGCTTTATATAAGAACATCCATGGTTCAGTCCATGGCCTGCGCAAAGACGGGTGGCACCGGCAAGAATTGCCGGTGGCCGAAGGCCAGGAGGTCTTCAATGATATCAAACCGATTATTCAATTCCTCCTCTTGTTGCTGCACAACCCAGGCAACAAGTTGCCTGGGCCACCCGTGGGTTCGGGTTAGGGTGGACCTTGCGAAAGAAGGCTTAGATGTCTGATTATTTAACCAATAATAGTATGAAAGAGACCTATCGCGGATATCACCCCTGGTGGCATCCAAAGGATCGGATCGATTTTGGCATGTTTTCTACCCCTTCGGGGAAAGCCGGAGGACTCCAGATCCTGCGTTGGAAAGGGCTTGCAGTAGATTTACTACAGCTGTTCACCCTTTCCGCCTTTTTATCCCGCTGGTTTTGAGCGGGAGACTCTGGAGCCCTCCGACTTTTGCAACGATAGGGATAATTGATTGTCTTAAAGCCTATAGCGGCCAAAAAATCGGCAGGACAAGCATCAGCACGGCCATGACCACCAGGGTCAGCGGCAGACCGACCTTGATGTAATCGATGAAGCGATAGCCTCCCGGACCCATCACCAGCACATTGGCCGGATGGGAGATGGGGGAAGTAAAGCTGGAAGAGGCTGCCATGGCGATGCCCATCATCAAGGCGTAAGGCGAGATTCCCAGGCTGGCTGAGGCCTCCAGGGCGATGGGCACCATCAGGACCACCAGGGCCGCGGTGGGGATAATGCTGGTGGCCGCAAAGGTGATGGCCAGCAGACCGAATAAAACGGCATATGGACCGAAAGGCCCCAGCGCTTGGACCACCCCCTCGGCCAGCAATCGGGCCGCCCCGGTTTTGTCCAGCGCGGTGCCCAGCGGCAGCATGCCGGCGATCAGAAACACGGCTTTCCATTCGATGTGGCGATAGGCCTCTTCCATGGTCAGGCATCCGGCCAGCACCATCAGCGCGGCGCCGATGACCACCGCGATATAGATGGGCACCCAGCCCATGATTACCGGTGCGAGAACGGCGGCCATGATGGCCAGCGCGAGCTTGGCTTTTTCTTCCCGCGGCGGCTCCTGGGCGGTGTCGGTCAGGACCAGAAAGTCCGGTTCGCGTCCCAGCACATTGATCTTTTTCCATGGGCCATACAGCAGCAGGGCGTCGCCGAATTGCAGGGCCAGGTCGCGCAAATTCGAGCGGTGGGCACGCCCCTTGCGCCAAACGGCCAAGACGGTGAGACCAAACTTTTCCCGGAAGTTCATCTGTCTCAAACTCTGGCCGGAGAGCATGGAACGGGGCGACAGCATGACCTCGACCAGCCCCACCTGGTCGTCTTCCAGGGCGGAGAGATCGGCGGGTTTTGAGCCGCCCTCCGCGAACACGCCCTCGAGTCCCTGCATCAACAGGATCGAGACCATATCGGAGGCACCCGAGACGATGATGAGATCGCCGGCTTCAAATTGATCTTCCGACGCCGGAACCAGCGCCGAACCCTGCTTGCGTACAATGCACAGGATCTGGACATCCAGGGCGTCGCCCAGTCGGCTTCGGCTGAGAGTCAAACCGACCAGCTTTGATTCGGCCGGTACCCGCAACGCCCGCAGGCGCTCTTTTGGAACCTTGCCGTGTTTTAACTCGGCAGCATCAAGAAACTGCGGAGCGTCGAAATTGGCATCGGCTCCTAACGCTTCGATGCGCCCCACCGGTCCATGCACCATCAACAGATCCTTTGGTTGAAGCGACACGCCTTTTAAATCTTCGTCCACGCGCTGCGCACCCTTCCGGACTTCCAGGACGTTGAGCCCATAGCGATTGCGAAAGCCGATGCCGAACAGGGTCTGGTTTACATACTCGCTGGTCTCACTGATCCGAACCGCGGCAACCTGCATGCCATAGGAAAAAAGGACATGGGCATCGACCACGTCAGTTTCCGTCAACAGCTGGCCCCAGTGATTCATCTCCTGAATCCGGTCCTGGCGCCCTTCGACGATCAGTTCATCGTTGGGCTGGATGACTTCGGTGATATCCGGTGCCAGCAGGGTCTGCCGACCTCTTGTAACAGCCACCACGTTCAATCCCAGCCCTGCGCCCAGACGGCTCTTGGCCAGGGTCTTGCCCACCAGGGCCGAATCATGCGGGATCCTGATGGAAAAGAGACGCTCCTGGAGTTCGTACTGGGCACGGTAATCGGGATAGGCGTCCGAGGTTTCCCGGGCCACGCTGCGTTTGGGCAGCATGCGAATGCCGATCAGGGTCACGAAAGCGATCCCGCATATCATGACCACCAGACCGACAGGGGTAAAATCAAACAGTTTAAACGGTACCAAGCCGTTGTTGCGCAGGGCTTCGCTGACCAGGATATTGGGCGGCGTCCCGATCATGGTGGTCAACCCGCCCAGAAGCGATCCGTACGCCAACGGCATCAGCAAGGTGGAAGGCGCATGGCCGGTCTTGCGGGCGATATCCATCACCACCGGAAGCATGAGGGCGGCGATGGCCACATTGTTCATAAAGGCCGACAGCACTCCGGATAGCAGCATGATGACGACCACCAACGTACCAACGCTTTTACCGGCCACTGTGAGCAAGCGGCGGCCGAGAATATTGGCGATCCCGGTGCGGGTCAATCCACCACTGAGGATAAACACCGCCCAGATGGTGATCACGGCCGGGTTGCTGAACCCGGCCAGTGCTTCGGTGGGACTGACGATGCTGGAGACGGCCAACACACCGAGGACCAGCAGGGCCAGCACCTCCAGGGCCACCCACTCGGTGACCAGCAGTACGATGACGGCAGCGAGAATGATCAGCACAACAAGGATTTGTGCGGACATGAGGACACCTTTGGATGCGAATTAGAATGAAGAACAGGATCGATCCACGACAGCGGCGCATTTAACGATACGGTCGCATTCTGCGCCATTTGCCACCAAAGTGCAAGCGGCAAATAAGCGGTTGAAATTCAATGATGACAAGGATAACATTTTGTTAGTTACCTCTACCTATAGGTGATGTCTATGATCGCTGCCGAGCTTATCCCGAAAATAAAGTTGGTTGCACCCGGAACCTTGCTGCGGCAAGCGCTGGATGAAATCCTGATGGCCCGCTTCGGCGCCTTGATCGTCTTTCTGGATGACATCAAGCAGCAGGAGAAGATCCTGGAAGGCGGATTTTATATCGGCGCCAGCTTTTCTCCTGAAAAAGTGTACGAACTGGCCAAGATGGATGGGGCCATCATTCTGGACGAAAGTGTCTCCCGAATCCTGGCGGCCAATGTGCAACTGACCCCGGACCCCTCGCTGCCCACCAACGAGACCGGCATGCGCCACCGTGCGGCCGAGCGCATGGCGCGACAGACCGGCAAGTTCGTTTTAAGCATCTCTCGACGCCGGTCGGTGATCACGCTGTACTATCGCCATTTCAAGCACCAGCTAAACGACATCGCCTATCTGATCACGCGCATCGGTCAAACCATCTACACGGTGGAGCACTACAAAGAGAATCTGGGCAAACTGGTCACGCGGCTCAATGCCGACGAGTTCGAAAACCGGGTGCTGCTGGCACAGGTCATCGAACTGGTCAGCCGCTGCCTGGAGATCCTGAGCCTGCTCGATGAAATCAATCCCTATGTGGTGGAGACGGGCATCGAAGGCCGCCTTCCGGCCATGCGCTTAAACGCCGCCAATGAAGAGATCGATACCCTGCTCTCCCTGCTGGCGGAGGATTATTGCGCCGTTACGTGCTCCGAACAGGAGACACATCGCATCGTCGAAACCCTGCGAGCCATCGTGCCGCCCGACGATCAAAAGATCTCCGACGCGCTGG
>JASFGJ010000135.1:0-8730 GCA_050123815.1 Desulfobacteraceae bacterium | reverse complement strand
AACCGCAGGAATACATCGGGTATTTCGAGGATTAAACGTTTTTCCCCAACGCCGATATTGGGTTCGAGGGGAGGTTTTGAAGCCATTTCTACTCTTTCCCTGCCGCTTGCCGATACTCCGCAAGGATGGACTGGATGCGGTCGAACAATCCGGATGAATAGAGCGAGGGGATGCTTTGGCGGTAGGTTTGGTGCGCGCCGGACGCAAACCCATCCAATTGTCCTTGCCCGGGTTTGACAAGCGAGATGCCCTGCGCCTGCAACTGCTTGCGTGCCTCCTGATTGTCCCGGCGCGTATATTCGACCAGCCGTCGACAATGTTTGAGCGCCAGGCTCTTGACTGCCCGCTGATGCGCCGGCGACAAAGCAGAAAAAGAGCGTTTGGTCATCAGCAGCGCTGCATTGGAATTGACTATGGGATAGTCAAGCATGTATTCAATCCTGGCATGCCACTGGAATGCGATAGCCGCCAGGGGGGGAGAATAAAACGAATCGATCATGCCGGTTTCCAGACCGGTGTTGACATCGGCAATGTGAAGGGGCGTGGTCCGAATCCCGAAATTTTTCAGCAGCATTTCAGCCACGCGATCCCCCTTCCAGACCCACATCTTTGCTGCCTTAAAGGAGTTTTCTTCTGCCAGGTTGCCTGTGGAAAACAGATAAACCCAACCGCCCTCGACAAAGCCAAGCAGCACAAACCCTTTCCGGTCGAATCCGGCCGCGAAATGATCGAACAGCTTATCCCGCACCATATCGATCTCCGCATTGCTGCGAAACAGCAGCGGAGCCTCCAGAACCCGAATTTCCGGCAGGATGATTCCGAGACCGACACCGGAAAATCCGGCGGCATCAATGCGCTTGACCCGCATCTTGCGAAGCACATCCGACTCGTCACCGCTGACACCGCCGGCGTAGATCGTCAGGATAACTTCGCCGGCGGTGTCATGCTTGACATCTTGTGCAAAATCCCGCAATACCTTTACCCAGGTACTGCCTTCGGGCGTGACGGCGGCCACCTTTATCTTCACCGGTCCCGCAAACAATGGGCTCGCCGATATCAGCAAAAACGACGTGATCATCAACAACCAAAAACGATATCGCATCAACATATCTCTATTCTTCAAAAAAGTTATCCCGGGCTTCCAGATAGATCCTGGCTCTGACCGCCGCAACGCTGCCCAGCATATCGAGCTTCTGGTCCGCTTTGGCTTCGTCCGCCACTTGCGAAAGGCGTCGAACAAATTCACTCCGGGCCTGTTGCTGAACCAAAGCATAGCGCGCCCAATAAAGCGATCGCATCATCATTGATTCCGGTGCGACGATAAAGTGCCTTTCCATGTGGGCCCTGGACCGTTCAGGATTTCCGCCCAATGCCGCCGGGCGAGAGGCATAGTAGGCCATGAGTACTAGATGGGCGCTGCCGTGGTAGTATGCCTCATCCAGGGCAACGACCCGTCGCATGGTTTTTTCAACAAGATGGGTTTTGGCCATCGCTTCGACGGAGTCGAGCCGGTGCTGAATATATCCGCCCAAATTAAATCCGTACCAAAACAGCGCCGGTGCGTCAGACCGCCGCAGGGCAGCGATGAAAGCTTCGCTGGATTTCAAACGGGAAAGCCGCTCACCGGCTTTTTGATGACGCGTTTCCAATGCCTGAAGGGCATACGCAGCACCTTTGCGGTAGTTTCGCACGACGGCAGTCTCGAGCTGATCCGGCGTAAATGCAAGTGCCGCCACCGACGGGAGCCCGAAACGCCGCGCCTCCAACTCGGTCTCCAAAATAGCAAATGCATATCCCCCGTACAACCGCGCCAGAAGCAGCATCAGGTCGACATTCTGAGGATCATTGGCCAGCACGGTTTCCAACAGCTTGATATGGGCCGGCATGGACTGCGCCAGAAGCTGAAGGTCCTGTTCCTGCTCGATCGCCGGTATTCCCGATTCGACCATCTGCACAAATTGCCTGACCATCAATTTCCGAGGGGAGCAGCCCGTCCAGACCGCAGCCAATGCCAGGATGACAGGCACAACGATAACGATCAGTAGTTTCTGTTTCATTATTTTTTTGTATGCTAAGTCTTAGGTGCAGAAAAACAATGGACCCACATACTATGCCTTTCCGGTCTTGGATGCAAGTTCAAACCATTCCTGCCCTTGACCTTTTGTGCACATTTATTATATTATGCCCGGCATTGGCCACCCGAAATAGAGGCCATTGGTTTCAATAAATGCATGAGATGGAATATTCGGGTGGTAGTTCATGCTGCATCTTGCCGTTCTATGGCACGTCAATCGGTCTGGTCTGGACACCTGCAACGCCAACCACTGATTTAAAAAGGCCGTTTAAGATACCGAAGTCTAAGCATAGGCTTGCCCCGGAAGGGCAATCCCGTCGATGTCTGCACTGCAGCCGACACTGAATGGTGCTCACTGCGCCAAGGTGCAAACATCCGATTCAATGCTCGCGGTAATCAAAGCGGCTTTTACGAAATGTTACGACATCAAATTGCAGATCATCCTTGCCTTCAACGGGCAATATGAAATTGGAGGAAAACATGAGCGGTACGACGATTCAACACTCAAACAGCGGCCATGGAATTGAACACGCAACTACTTCAAATGCAAGACAAATTCGAAGCACGCCCAACAAGGCAGGTCCAAAATCCCGACAATCGACGCCCGGCACCATCATCTTCAGATTGGCAATGGTCGTTCTGATGCTGGCCATTTGCGGTCTTCAAATAGTGGGTCTCCAGCGCATATCCGCTTGGCACGGAAACGAGCAGGCCATTCAGAAGCATGTGGCTGTGATGCAGGCCGAAATCTCAGATTTGCGAACCCTTATCAATAAGGATGTCACCGAAGAATTGATCAGTTTAAAGATTCTGGTGCTCAGACCCCGCGTACCCTACCATACCGCGCGTGAAATCGCCGCCGCAATCCATAAATATGCGCAACAATATCAGCGGGACCCGGATTTAATCTTGTCGATCATGCGGATCGAATCCGCCTTCGACCCCCGGGCGGTATCCAACATGGGAGCCATGGGATTAATGCAGGTGATGCCTCAATGGATCGACGTTCTTGATATTCAATGCGACTTGTACGACCCCGAATGCAATGTCAAATACGGTCTTCAGATATTGGGTGCATACGAACAATTGTACGCAGATCTCGATATGGCGCTGACCGCTTACAACCGCGGCCCGGGACCCGTTGACTACGCTCTGATGCGGGGCAAGGATCCGGACAACGGTTATGCCGGCAAAATACGGGCGGTGTATGACCGGCTGCGCGCCATCAACGGCGCTCAACCCAGTCTGGAAGTGGCCTATACCAAATAGTTTTGAAACCACTTCTGGTACTTAATGCCAGACAACCTGGCTGGGATCATATCCTATCCAGACATTTTGCCCGGGTTTATATCGGTATTCGGTGCCGGTCGAATCGGAGGTATAGGAATTGAATACCGTGCTTCCGACACGTACCGCGGAAAGAATACGCCCGGTCCCATTGTCGAGCCCCAATTGCAGCAGTACGCCCCTGAGGCAATGCACCTGCATCCGCTCCTCTCCCGGTGCTTCCGGGAAAAGCGTCAGCTGGTCTGCCCGGATTGCGGCAACGGACCGGCTCACATCCGGAGGCGGCGAGTAGACAACAAATTCCTGGTGTTGGTCCAATGGGGTTGCCGCCCGACCGTCGTCAGGCAAGTACCATGGACCGAACACCAGCGTTTGCTGCCCGGCGCCCAAAATCTTGCCCCGAAACATCAGCAAAACGGTATCGCAAATATCCGAAAGCCACTGGCGGTCATGACTGGTGACGATCAGACTGGTGCCCCATTGGCGCCGTGCATGCAGCGCTGCAGATTTCATCATCTGGGCGCTGGCGGCATCCACGCTGATTGTGGGTTCGTCCATCAGCAGGACCTTGGGCTTCAACGCAAGCCGTGATGCGAGCGCCACTCGCCGCGCCTCGCCTCCGGACAACGCATACCAGGGACGCGGCCCATACTTGTCCGGCGCCAAGCCCACCATCTGCATTGCTTCTGCCACCCGGCTTTGCACATCCGATCGGCGCCCCTGAATGGTCGGTCCGTATGCCACATTGCGAAAAACAGACCGCTTGAGCAGAAAGCTCTCCTGGGGCAGCAATGCGATCTTACCCCGAACGTGCTCATCGAACGGCCGCACCGGCCGTCCCTTCAACAGGACCTCGCCTTGGGTCGGCGAGATGATCAGGCCGAGCAATGACAGCAGCGTGCTCTTGCCGGATCCGTTGGGCCCTGCAATCCCTGTTACGGTATCGGCCTCGATCCGCCACGAATCGATAGTCAACACCGGCGAGCCGTCATAGCGGTGATCAATATTTCGCAAATCGTACAGTGTCTCCACAGCACACCTGCAGCTATCTTTTTTTCCGCAAGAATGATGCGGGCAGTGTTATCCCGAACGCAATCAGAAGCAAAACCAGCCCCAACGCGATCCCGGTGGCAAACATCCCTTTACCGGTTTCCAGGGCAATTGCGGTCGTAATGGTCCGCGTATGCCACTTGATGTTTCCGCCGACCATCATGGAAATTCCCACCTCGGTCATCACACGGCCGTACGCCGTCAATGCCGCCGCCAAAATACCGTGGCGAACCTCCCACAAACTGCTGAACAATACCTGACGACGGTTGGCGCCCAAAGAGACCAACATCACCCGTAAGTTGGCATCCAGGCTCTCGATGGCGGTGGCGCTCAGCGCAATAACAATCGGCAGCGCCAGAATGGTCTGACCGAGGGCGATGCCGGGCAGGGTGAACAAAAGCCCCATCTGCCCCATGGGGCCTTGTCGCGAAATCATGGCATATATGATCAGGCCGATAAATACTGTCGGCAGTGCCAGCAGGGTATCCACCACCAGTCGGATCTGTCGTCGACCGGGAAAATCGAAATACCCGACCGCAAAGCCCAGGGGCACACCGATCACCAGGCTGGTCAGCATCGAAAGCCCTGAGGCCTGCACCGTGGCGCTCACCGCCGAATAGGTCTCCGGGTCGCCGCTGAGCAGCAGTTTAAAGGCCTGTATTATGCCCTGCAAAAGGTAATCCATCAGTTGACCGCGCCAAATCCCAGATCAGCTGGCGACTATTTTGCATTCGGCGTAAACAGCTGTTGGCCCAGCAAACGGAAATCGGCTATCAGCTTTTGCGCCTGTGCGTCGCAGACCCAATCACAAAATGCCTGGGCCAGATCCGTTTGCGCCTCTTTGCAGCGGGATGGATTGACCTGCAGAACACTATACTGATTCATGAGGATCTCATCGCCCTCCACGATGACCACCAGAGGCGGTTTACCACCATGATTGTGGGAATATTTAATATAGGTGCCGCGATCGGTCATGGTGTAACCGCCTTTTTGGGCGGCTATATTAATGGATGCCAACATGCCCTGTCCGGTTTGAACATACCATTTCTCTTTTTCCGGCAGCGGCATGCCGGTGGATTTCCATAGCGAAATCTCCTTCTTATTGGTCCCGGAGTTATCGCCGCGGCTGATGAACGTGTTCGATTTGGATGCAATGGTCTTGAGCGCCGGAACGACCTTCTGACCTTTGATGCCGGCTGGATCCGCCGCCGGACCGATAATAACGAAATCGTTGTACATCACTTGACGACGCTTGACGCCGTAACCTTCTGCGACGTACTTCTTTTCGGCCCCGGGAGCATGGACCATCAATACATCGACATCACAGTTCTGGCCCAGCTTCAATGCCTTTCCAGTGCCCACGGCCGTCCACTTCAAGGCAATACCGGTGGCTTTGGTGAATTCAGGCGCCAGGTAATCCAGCAGCCCGGTATTGTCTGTACTGGTTGTCGTGGCCATCATCAGCACTTTACCCTGAGCGGCCATAACCGGCCCGCAAGTCGAGACAACAAGCAACACAATTCCAACGCAACAGATTGAACTAAAAAGCCTTTTCATTTCTCTTCCATCCTTTGGTTCGGGTTCAGACGCTACCTTCTACGATTGTCGGGAGGAAATATCATCTTCCCGCTGGAGGACAAGTCATAGCCGTTGTAAGGACCTGCCAAATCGATGAATGCCTGATCGTGCAGCAGACTTAAAAAATCCTGCGTCGCCGGATTAAAAAACCGGTTCCGATCGATCAGCAGGTCATAGCGCTCCCATCGCCAGGGAACAAATGCAAGACCCAGTTGCTCGGCAACGGGCTGGATGCCGGGACCGGCATCCGCTGTTCCAGCCACAATGGCCAGCCCCACATCGATGTGGCGTTCGACTTCGCAGTCATATCCATTGATCTGTTCCGATTTGATATTGGCCGCTTTCAAGGCCCGATCAAACAGCAGGCGGGTGCCCGTCCCCAACTTGCGATTGACGATCCGCAGCTCTTTTCGGATAAGATCTTCCGTTTGACGGATGTTGTGGGGGTTATCGGGGGCAAGAAGCAACCCCTGCCGGCGACGACAGAAGTTGACCACGACCGGCGGAGGGGCGGCCTTGGTGCTCAGATATTCAAAATTGTAATCATCTCCGTCGGTTTGAAGCAAATGGCTGGTGGCAATGTGGCACTTGCCCTGCTTCAGCATGCGGATCCCGATCATGCTGCCCAGGTTGCCGAATACCGCCAGCCGCTCACCATTTTGTGAGTTAAACAATCCGATGGTTTTCTCCAATAGCGGATCGTTGCTGCCGGCAATGACCAGCACACCATTATCGTGGGTCGCATCGGAATCCGGCGTCGGCATATTCAGCGTGTTGGCCTCCACCCACTGTTCAACCAGATGTTGGGGAAAAAGCCATTTACCGGTGATTTTAGACGCCGGCAGGTCCTTTTCCGCCACCAGGGTGTAAACCATCTTTTCATTGACACCCAAAAAGGCCGCAACCTCTTTGGTTGAAAGCATCTTTTTCATGCACCCTCCATGCCGGATCGAATGAAATAAATAGCGCTTTTAAAGATGTAAAGTCAAATCCATCGCATCAATTTTACCATAAATGACCCAAACTAACATAAAATGACCATGCAGGTATGAAAAGAGACTTCATCCGTATGGCAGCAGGTGTGCAGCAACATTGGATGTGTCGGGATTGGCGCCGGGGTTGGAGGCAACTACCTACAGCCCGGACTTGATTACCAGATCGGTTATCGGCCCTCGGGATTTATCGCCTTTGAGCACGAGATGGGCGTATGTACGGTGTCCCCTGAACTTGTTGACGATCCAGTTCAGGCCGTTGTTTTCTGCATTGAGATAGGGGTGGTCCACTTGTCGTGTGTCCCCCAGGCAAAAGCACTTCACGCCTTCTCCCATGCGGGACAACAACGCGCGGCATTCGCCACGGGACATGTTTTGGATCTCGTCGACGATCACCACGGCATTTTCGATATTCATGCCGCGGATATAAGTCAGCGGCAGTAGTTCGAAACGTTGCGGATTGAGCATCGGGGGATGTTCATCCGGGTTGATGAATATGCGCCTGGCAGGCCTCAGCTTGTGAAGTTTGGTTATCAAATCTAATACGTAGCGAGTATAAGGCTCCATTTTTTCTTCAACTCGCCCGGGCAGATACCCCATTTTCTGCCCAATCTCGATCATGGGCTTGACCACGTAAATTTTCTGAAACGCTTTTTTCTCGAGCATCAAGCACAATGCAGTGGCCAAGGCCAAATAACTTTTCCCATAGCCGGCCTCGCTTTGGATCGAAACCACATGAATGGAATCGTCGTTCATCAGCTCGAGCGCCAGATTCTGATAGATGTTGCGAGGTGTGACATTCCATATTTTATGCTGGTAATCGATGGTTTTTTCCCCGCGATTACCAAAAAAAACCGGTTTGCCATTGTCACTCCACATGAAACAATTGGCAAAAACATCCTCGTGGCTTTCAACAAAACCGGTTACATATTCCGCCTGTGATTTAAACGGCACCGAATCGTTGTATCGTTCGCTGCGAATTCCCTGCAACGATGCCTGAAGCTGCAAGATCTTGTCATTTGTCACTAAAATCGGTTCCTGCAGGCCGCTGGTCTGGATCTCCTCCAGGATATGGCTGTCCACTTGTTTTGAAAACGATGGCGCAACCTTGCCGGTTTTTAAGATTGTAAATTGATCCGAATGCTCGCTGAGCTGTTGAATGACTTTGGCAACGATGTGTCCAAGGCGAGGATCTTTTTTGAATTTATTCAGCTCCAACAACACATGGTATGGAATATATACCTGATTTTCATTACCATTTCTTAGTTTAAAAAGTGCCTCCGGGTCATCCAACAGCACATTGGTATCAACAATGTAATCTTTGTTCTGATTCATAGGTCCTTTGGTTGTATTGGGTTTTGGTTGGACGCGTTCCAGGCGGGCGAATAAAAAAATTGAAGCACCGCACAGTAGATTGCAAGCCAAGCATGGGAAGATGCCGATCCATCGGATTAGCCATAAAAGAAGTATACCTGGATTCGATAAAACGCGCAACTGATACTTCAGACAACATTTTTAAGGCAAAATTTTTTTACATACCTGTGACTTTTTCACTAAATTAATCTCCAAACCCGTCGATAAAGGAACCAGTCACAAACAGGACTTGTTCTGAATTGGTTCCTGACCCTGAAATGGCATCCAATCGTACGATCATTGGATTGCATCTCATGGCAACGCTCCTACCGCTCCTGAATTGAAAACCAGGTACAAATAAAGCCATTCGCTGATTCAAAGCCACCCGGGTTTTGT
>JASFGJ010000134.1:0-8743 GCA_050123815.1 Desulfobacteraceae bacterium | reverse complement strand
AGATGGGCCTGCTGGCCGGGGCGGACGATTTCGGGGGCATTCTGGTAGAAGAAAATGTCCATAAAGAGGCCGGACACACGCGATCCACCACGGCGGATACCGTAAAAACCATTATCCGTCGTGCCGGCTTCACACCCGCCCAGCGCGACTCTTTTTACAACGTGTTGCAAACCTTTGAAGGGCCGGATATTCCGGGCATCTCGTCCGAGGTCGATCCAACGTCCGAGCAATGATACGTTCCCTCCAGTTGGCCTTTTTTCTCTTTTCAACGCTGTGACCGGTCTTATTCATCTGTCTAATTCAATGCTCATCGCCCACTAATTTCGATCTAACGTTTTTTTATAATAAGAATGTGTCAGATGATGAAGGAGTTGATCAAATGCTGAACACCTCTACTGCCATGCTCTGTCTCGAACAAGTCAGCAAATGTTTTGACGGCGGTATTCAGGCCCTGCACCAAACCACACTGAAGTTTTATAAAGGGCAGTTCGCAGTCCTGTTGGGTCCCTCCGGAGCCGGCAAGTCCACCTTGCTAAGGTGTCTGAACTTCTTGAACGTTCCCACCACCGGTCAGATTCGTGTCGATAAACTGGGTACACTCAATGGCAACTGCCGGCGCCTGCGCAGACATCGCCATCAGACGGCGATGGTATTCCAGCAGCATCAATTGATTGGGCGCCATACCGCGCTGCAAAATATCCTGATCGGCCGGATCGGAAATTACAGCGCCTGGCGCAGTTTATGGCCGCTGCCGCACAAAGACCATCACCTGGCCCTGGAATGTCTGGAGCGTGTCGGCTTGTTGGATAAGGCCAATGAGCGGGTGGATAACCTGAGCGGTGGTCAGAAGCAACGAGTGGGGATTGCGCGGGGGCTGGCCCAGCAGCCCAAGATCATTCTGGCGGATGAGCCTGTCGCCAGCCTCGATCCGGCGACCTCGGAGAAGATACTGAGCATGCTGCACCGCATTTGCCGGGAAGATGACTTGACTGCCATTGTCAGCCTGCACCAGGTCGAACTGGCAAAGATGTTCGGGGACCGGATTATTGCTTTGGCAGACGGAAAAGTGGTGTTCGACGGCGAAGCCGAGCAGATTACGGATAGCGTCTATCAGCGGATCTATCACGGCTGCGATGGACCCGATTCAAAGCAATGTCGGATTGCCGCTTGCGGATAGTCATTGCACATATTTATTTCAAGGAGGAGAGATGAAAAAGTTCTGCTTTCTTTTGGTATCCATGCTGTTGGTTATGATGTTGGCCGCAGTTCCTGTGGCTGGTAAAAAAAGTTCAGATCCAGAAACCTTGAAGGTGGCCTTGTTGCCTGATGAAGATGCATCCACAGTCATTAAAAACAATAAACCGTTGAAGGACTATCTCGAAGAGACCCTGGGAAAAAAGGTCAAACTTATTGTCACCACCGACTACTCTTCGATGATTGAAGCCATGCGTCATGGCCGCATCGACCTGGCTTATTTTGGACCGCTCTCTTATGTAATGGCCAAATCCAAAAGCGATATCGAAGCGTTCGCCGCCATTCTAAAAAAAGGTCAGGCCACCTACCAGGGAGTAGTCATCGGCAATGCCCAGGCAGGGATCAAAACCATTGCCGATATCCGGGGCAAGGAGATGGCATACGGTGATCCGGCATCCACCTCCAGCCACCTGATTCCCAAATCGATTTTGGCGGCGCAGGGCCTTAAACACGATATCGACTACAAGGAGCATTTCCTTGGCGCCCATGATGCGGTGGCCTTGACCGTACAGAGCGGAAAAGCCCAGGCCGGCGGTCTCAGTCGCCCCATTTTCGAGACATTGTTGGAAAAAGGTGTGATCAAGGCGGATCGCGTCAACGTCATCACTTACTCCAAGCCGTTTCCCCAATATCCCTGGACGATGCGTTCGGACCTGGCACCGGATTTGAAAGCCAAAATCAAAGAAGCATTCTATTCGGCCAAAGACAACCGCGTGCTCAAGCCGTTCAAAGCACAGGGTTTTGCCCCCATGCAGGACAAAGATTATGATGTCGTGCGCGATCTGGCAAAAATACTCAATCTGGATCTCAATAAAATGTAAGCTCTCCCTTGGCTTGTCGGGCTTTTTTACCTTACCCCATCCACCGGCCCGACAAGCCGCAATCTTTTTGCTAAAGAAGAACTAATGGCTGCAGCATACGAAACGATCTTAAAAACAGTGAAAGCCCGCCGAAAAAAAAGCCAGGTGCAGGGCGCTGCGATCTTTGTGATGGTAGCCGGATTTTCTTACTATACCGGCCTTTTCGATCCGGTACGCCTCTTCGAGGGTGTTCCCAGTATCCTGGAATTGATGGCCGAAGGTTTCCCGCCGAATTTCAGTGCGGCGCTGACCTGGTTGATGCCGCTGCTGGATACGCTGGCCATGAGCGTGGCCGGCACGGCCTTGGCGCTGATGCTGGCCCTGCCGCTGGGCTTTATGGGCGCACGCAACACGGCGCCCAACACGGTTGTGTATCAAATTGCCCGCACGACCCTCAACGTTCTGCGCTCCATCCCTGAATTGATCATGGGAATCATTTTCGTTGCGGCCGTAGGTTTTGGCGCGCTGCCGGGGGTGCTGGCCCTGGGCCTGCACTCGGTTGGCATGGTCGGCAAATTTATTTCCGAATCGATCGAACATGTGGCCGATGAGCCCATCGAGGCGGTTCGGGCGGCCGGTGCCACGCCCATGCAAGTCATCGTGCATGGCGTCTTGCCACAGGTATTGCCGCAGATTGCCGATGTCACAATCTATCGATGGGAGTATAACTTCCGTGCATCGACGGTCATGGGAATGGTGGGCGCCGGCGGCATCGGATTCGAACTGATGGGTTCGCTGCGTCTGATGCAATATCGAGAAGTATCGGCTCTGTTGCTGGTCATTCTGGCCACCGTTACCGTTGTGGATGCCATCGGCATCTATCTGCGCAAAAGGTTTAAGTAAACCATGAGTACAAACACTATCGTTGTGACTCACTGGATCCACCCTGAAGTAATCGATCTGCTGCAGCCCCATGGGCAACTAGTGCTCAACCAATCTCGTGGCACACTGCCGACGGAAGAACTCATGCACCGCCTGAAGCAGGCCCATGCCATGATGGCGTTTATGCCCGACAAGGTGGATGATGCCTTTTTGCAGCAATGCCCGAACCTTAAAGTGGTCGGCGCCGCCCTCAAAGGCTATGACAATTTCGATGTGGAGGCCTGCACCCGCCACAATGTCTGGTTTACCATCGTGCCGGACCTGTTGACCAATCCCACCGCCGAATTGGCTATTGGTCTGATGTTGTCGCTGGCGCGCAATATCGGGCCCGGCGATCGATGGCTGCGCAGCGGAAATTTCCAGGGCTGGCGGCCGATCCTGTACGGCAGCGGACTGGATGGGGCCACCGTTGGGCTCCTGGGCATGGGCCGGGTTGGGCGAGCAATTACGAGGCGGTTAAGTGGATTTGGCGCCAGGCTCCTCTATTATGATCCTCATGCAGTGACGGCCGACGATGATAATACCCTTGACGTGTCAGCGGCTTTCATGGAAGAGGTGCTCAGTCACTCGGATTTTATCATCTGTGCTACTCCGTTAAACAACCAGACGAAGCATTTGATCAACAGCCGAACCATCGCCCAAATGAAGCGCGGCAGCTATTTGATCAATATTGGACGTGGATCAACGGTGGACGAACAGGCCGTAGCGGAGGCCCTGGATATCGGGCATCTGGCAGGATACGCCGCCGACGTATTTGAGATGGAAGACTGGGCGTTTGAGGATCGGCCCCGGTTTATCCACCCGTCCCTGCTGGCGCATCGTGATAAAACCGTCTTTACGCCCCACCTTGGATCCGCCGTCGACAGCGTTCGCAAAGCCATCGCCATGGAGGCCGGTCGCAATATCATCCAGGCCCTGAAGGGCGAAACTCCGCAGGGTGCCGTCAATCATGTCGAAGATTGCAACAAGGATATAGCAATCGAGCGTTGCTGATGTATTGAATTCCGTCAATATATCATTTCCCATAAAGGGACAGATAATTTTATGGACAGTCGGTTTAATCGTTTTCTCAATTGGCATCGCTGAGTTAATTACAAAATCTTGGCTTTATGAAAACAAATAAGCACAATACGAAATCAACAAGGCTGCCATCGGCATCCAGGTGAACGATCTTGTTCACAGGATAAGATGGCGGTTCGCTTCGCTCTCACAATCTATCCTTATTCGTTGGATATCGTTGCTTGATTCTTTTTGCTTGACAACACCATTGACTTAAATCTAAGTAGGGCAGATATCTCGGAAAGAATTCCGATACGGAAACATATATCTAAAAAATAAAATCGGTTTAAACGAATCAAGCCGCGAAGGCTATTTTTTCATGAAGAAAAAATAAGCAGTCGCGGCTTTTTTTGTCTTGTCAGTGGAGGACGAAATGTCTGTCAAATTGCCCAAGCAGAAGTTATTCTTGATTCGATATCTTTTGTTGATCGTGTTGCTGGCCGGTTTTTGTATGATAAGCAACAGTCCGGCCTTGGCCAAGGATGAATTGGTGGTGGCCTTGCGTGGTGAGCCGTCCGACGGTTTTGATCCGATGATGGGCTGGGGCCGATATGGCAACCCGCTTTTTCAAAGTACATTGCTCAAACGCGACAACGATCTGAAAATCGTCAAAGATCTTGCCGTCAATTATTCGGTCGACCCTGCTGGAATACAATGGCAGGTCACCATTCGCGAAGATGTTGTTTTTTCCGACGGAAAACCGCTGACCGCCGAAGATGTGGCGTTTACCTTCAACACCGCTGCAAAAGCGGGCGGCAAAGTTGATTTGACCACATTGGATAAGGCGGTGGCCGCCGATACCCATACGGTTGTTTTTCATATGAAAAAAAGAGACAGCACGTTTATCGGTCGGCTGATTACCCTGGGAATCGTACCGCGACACGCCTATGACGATAAATACGGACGCAATCCCATTGGGTCGGGCCCCTTTAAAATGGTTTCATGGGTTGAGGGCGAGCAGATGACGGTTGAAGTCAACCCGCAATACTACGGCAAGGTGCCTGGGTTTAAGCGCATCGTCTTTTTGTATGGTGAGGAAGATACCATGTTCGCCGCTGCCAAAGCCGGCAAACTGGACATGGTGGTGGTGCCGCAGCACCTGGGCCGGCAAAAAATAGCGGGGATGCATGTGCATGCAGTCAAAAGCGTGGACAATCGTGGATTTAGCTTTCCGATGGTGCACGCCAACGGTCGCAAGACCGATAAAGGCGCACCAATTGGAAATAACGTCACCGCCGATCCGGCGATTCGAAAGGCTGTCACCATGGCTGTCGATCGCCACGCCCTGGTTGATGGGGTGCTTGAAGGCTTTGGCAGACCGGCCTATTTTGTCTGCGACTCTATGCCCTGGGACAATCCGAAAAATGTCATAAAAGACGCAGATATTAAAGGCGCCCGGAAAGTGCTGGCCGAGGCCGGATGGAAAGACAGCGACAATGACGGCGTCGTCGATAAAAACGGCCGGAAAGCCGAATTTACAATCGCCTACCCGGCCAGTCGCACCATGCGCCAGGGGTTGGCTCTGGCCGGAGCGGACATGCTGAAAAAAATCGGCATCCGCGCGCATGTGGTGGGAAAAAGTTGGGATGAAATCAAGCAGATGATGCATTCAAATGTCATCGTCTTCGGCTGGGGCAGTCACGATCCCATGGAAATGTATCACCTTTATCACAGTAAACTGGCGGGGCAGTCCTGGTTCAATCCCACGTTTTATGCCAATAAAGCGGTCGATGCCTACCTGGACAAAGCGGTCAGCGCCGCGACGCTGGAAAATGCTTTGCCTTATTGGCAAAAAGCCCAGTGGGACGGAGAAACCGGCTGCGGCCCCAGAGGCGACGCGCCATGGGTATGGCTGGTGAATCTGGATCACGTCTATTTTGTCAGCGATTGCCTCAACATTGGCAAATCGCGCATCGAACCCCACGGCCACGGCTGGCCCATCACGGCGAACATCGAGCAATGGTCGTGGTCATGTCCATAGCGAGCGCCAAATGAAACAGGTGTCGGTTTTTTTCTTAAAAAAGGCGGCGCGGTTGTCGATCATCGTTGCGGTGGTGGCCGGGTTTTCTTTTACCATGGTGAACCTGGCGCCCCTGGACCCGATCACCGCCTATCTGGGTTTTGACCGGATGCAGATAAGCCAGGCCCAGGAAGAACAAATCGTCCAACGCTGGGGACTGGACAAGCCCCCGGTGCAGCGGTTTTTTATCTGGATAACACATACCATCACCGGAGATTTTGGCCGTTCGGTTATTTTCAACCAACCCGTCATCGAGGTCATTGCCAAGCGCTTTAGCGCCTCACTCTGGCTGATGGCTTTCGCATGGGGCATATCCGGGATCTGCGGATTCATTCTGGGAGTCGTTGCGGGAACCTACCGCGGCTCGTTTCTGGATCAGTGCGTCAGGCTATATGCCTATGTACTGGCGTCCACCCCGGCCTTTTGGATCGGCATGTTGCTGCTGGTGATTTTTGCGGTGCAGCTTGGGTGGCTGCCGTTCTGCTGCGCCGGTCCGCTAGGCGTGCCGCCGGATGAGATCACGTTTTTGCAGCGATTGCGGCATTTGCTTTTGCCGGCCTTTACGCTGTCGATCATCGGCGTAGCTCAAATCGCCATGCATACCCGTGAGAAGATGATCGATGTCTTTATGAGCGATTACGCCCTGTTTGCCTTTGCCCAGGGCGAATCCCGGCTAGGCGTGGCCCTTCGCCATGGCCTGCGCCACGCGCTTTTGCCGGCTGTGACGCTGCAGTTTGCAACGCTGGGAGAGCTTTTCGGCGGCTCGGTGCTGGCCGAGCAGGTCTTTTCCTACCCAGGGCTTGGCCGAACCGCCGTCGAGGCCGGTGTGCGCGGCGATGTGCCGCTGCTGCTCGGTATTGTCCTGTTCAGCACATTGTTTGTGGTGGCCGGCAACACAACCGCCGATGTGATTTATCAAATTGTCGATCCGCGGATTCGACTGGGAAAAGGAGATCATGCAGCAGACAATCACCCTGGATAGACGGCAAAGCACGTGGACCGCATTGGGCGCAACCAGTCGCAGGGGACGCGCCATGTGGATGGTTGCGTTCAGTTGCCTGCTGTTGGCGGCCCTGTATCTGGGAAGCCGATTGATGGACGACAGCGGGCTGGAAACCAATTTTATGCTGCGAAACCACTCCCCCAGTGCAACGCACCTGTTCGGAACCGATTGGCTGGGAAGGGATATGTTTACCCGAACCATCAAGGGTTTGTGCTTAAGCTTGGGAATCGGCATGGTAGCGGCCGCCTGCAGCACGGTGATCGCCCTGACGTTAGGGCTGTCGGCCGCAGTGTTCGGAAAAAAAGTGGATGCCCTTGTGACCGGTTTGATCGATGTCATGATTTCCACACCTCACCTGGTGCTTTTGATCCTGATCTCTTTTGCCGTCGGCGGAGGCGGTAAAGGCGTCATCATCGCCGTTGCCGCCACTCATTGGACCCGTCTGGCAAGGATTGTGCGCGCCGAAGTACTTCAGCTCAAAAACGCCGAATTTGTCCAACTTTCGAAAAAACTGGGCCGGAGGCCGGTCTGGATCTGCCGCCATCATTTACTGCCGCACCTGTTCCCTCAATTTTTTGTGGGACTGATTTTGCTTTTTCCGCATGCCATCATGCATGCCGCCGGGCTGACCTTTCTGGGTTTCGGACTTTCGCCCCACACGCCGGCCATCGGCGTTTTGCTTTCCGAAGCCATGCGGCATTTGTCTACCGGCTACTGGTGGCTGGCAGTTCCACCCGGTCTGATGCTCTTGATTTTTGTCAAACTTTTCGACCTGTTGGGAAACGGGCTCAGATATCTTCTGGATCCGAAAACAAGTCAGGAGTAACCACCGTGCTTGAAGTAAATAATTTATCCATCGGTTTTGTCCGTTACGGCAAAGGACTGTCGCGTGATGCGCTTTTGCCGATCCGCAGCCTTGATATTCAAGTGGACCGGGGAGAAGTGGTCGCCGTGGTCGGCGAATCCGGAGCGGGGAAAAGTCTTCTGGCCCATGCCGTTCTGGGGTTGCTGCCGCACAATGCCGTTGTTCGCGGTCAAATACGGTTTAACGGAGAATTGTTGACCGAGGTGCGCAAGACAAAATTGCGCGGCAGGAAGATAGCGCTTATTCCGCAATCGGTGGGCTTTCTCAATCCCCTTCGCCGAATCGGACCTCAGGCCAGGCGGGCTGCGGTGTTAAGCGGGCATTCGCCAGACGAGGCATCGCAATCGGTGAACCTGGCGTTTGAGCGTTACCTGCTCGGTCCTGAAGTCAACCGCATGTTTGCGCACCAGCTTTCCGGCGGCATGGCGCGACGCGTGCTTACGGCCATGGCCACAGCCGGCCGGGCCGAACTGATTATCGCCGATGAACCGACAACCGGTCTGGATTCGCAAACCGTTCGGGAATCCTTGAATCACCTACGCCGTCTGGCTGACCACGGCAAAGGGGTTGTGCTTATTACGCATGATATTGCCGCTGCCCTGACCATCGCCGACAAGGTGGCTGTATTTCATTCCGGCACGACTGTGGAAGTGGCGCCTTCCACGGCGTTTAATGGTTCGGCAAAACTGCATCACCCATACAGTCGGCTGCTGTGGCGCTGTATGCCTCAGAACGGTTTTATTGATTGGGACAACAATTATGCGCTGTCACCAAACAGCGGAAAAGGGTGCCGCTATCTG
>JASFGJ010000133.1:0-8775 GCA_050123815.1 Desulfobacteraceae bacterium | reverse complement strand
TACCATTTTGGCCAACCTATACGGCATATGGTACTCCCAGCATTAGAAAAATCTCGCTTCGAAGACGGCTTAAATCGGCGTCACGCTCGAAGTCTCGCGGCCTTGGGAAATCAAGTTTATGGGTTAGTTTAATCGAAGATGGTCTTCCGCTCATCACAACGATTCGGTCGCCCATGATCAGAGCATCGTCGATATCGTGCGTTACGAGCAGGATCGTCTTTTGTAAAAACTCATGCATATTGACGACCTCTTCCCGCATTTTCATATGCGTCAGGAAATCCAGGCCGCTGAATGGTTCGTCCATGATAAGCATTTCCGGATTAACGGCAAGGGCGCGGGCAAGTTCAGCACGCCGCTGCATTCCTCCAGACAATTGGTGCGGATAGTATGTTTCGAAACCTTCCAGTTCCACCATCTCAATGTACTCTTGCACCTTTTCATTGATCTGGTCTCGTTCTTCCATATTGCGAAGCCCCAGTCCCACATTCTCGGCAACGGTCATCCAGGGAAAAAGGCCGCTGTGTTGAAAAACAAATATGGATTCGGCGGATGGTCCTTTTACCTTTTTTCCACCAAAAACAACCTGGCCATATGTAGGCTCATCAAAACCGGCGATAATACGCAGCATGGTTGATTTGCCGCATCCCGAAGGGCCTAAGATACAAACCATCTCACCTTGTTCAAACTCTATACTAATATCATTGAGCACCAGAACATGGTGGCCGGAGTGTTCATTGGGATCGTATATATTCCGCGGTTTGCTCCGTCGGTTTAGAAACACTTTCGTCAGATTTTCAATCTTGATATCGCCCATATTCTTTATCTCGCCGTACTTCCCCATTGGGTCGATTCGATAGCGCCAAGACGTTTCATCAAATAATCGAGCAGCAGCCCAATTAAGCCGATAATTAACATGCCGACCATTACATAATCCATACGCAGAGCGTTGCGCGCGTCCAGGATAAGGTACCCCAAACCCGATTGTACGGCGATCATCTCCGCTGCAACCACCACCAGCCAAGCGATGGTCACAGTAATGCGCAGAGCCGTCACGACTTCGGGAATAATGGCTGGAACAATCAGCTTGGTAATCGTCTCGGCGCGGCTAAAATTAAAGTTGGCTGCAACCTGAAAAAATGTCGGATTAATATTGTGTACAGCAATCGCGGTCGAAACGACCAGTGGGAAAAAACTGGATAGAAAGATCAGAAAAACTGCCGGCCGGTCACCAATACCGAACCAGAGCATGGCTAGTGGAATCCACGCCAATGGCGATATAGGACGCAGAAATTGAATCACTGGATTGATCAAGGATCTGGCGATCTCAAGACGCCCCAGCAATATCCCCAGTGGTATGCCAAAAACAATAGCCAGATAAAAGCCGGCCGTAACCCGGAATAAACTGGCGACGGTATGCTTCAGAAGTGTGCCGTTAAGGGCAAGTTCTCCTAAGCTCGCGACCACGGTGATCGGATCGGGAAAGATGTGTACACTCCAACCGCTGAATCTGGCTAAAACTTCCCACGCAATCAATAAGACCATGAAAGCGAGCAGTCCCAGCCAAATACGGCGGCTCTGGGGCTCGCCAGACGGATCGCTGTATTTTTTTTTAGAGTCCGATTGTTGCTTCATTCTCTTTTATTTCTGTTGCCCCTGCCTATCGCTAATAGGAATTATAAATTAGATGAATTCCAATCAATGTCAGTAAAAAGATAAAAAGTTCTTTTAGTATACGATCATTAATATGCCCCGTGATGCGGGGTCCAATCTGCCCACCGATGATAACACCCGGTACGGCCCACAGCAACGAAGGAAGATCGACCCTGGCCCCCATCAAGCCGTGAAACAACAAGGCCAACACACATGTGCCAAAAACGGTGGCGATGCTGGTGGCGATGGCTACCCGCATACGCAGCGAAAATTTGCTGCGCAATAACGGCACAAGCCACTCACCAATGCTTACGCTAAGCATTCCGCTGGCGACTGCCATTGTACCGATGGCCCATCCATAACGTTTTGCTGTTGTAATCTCGGCGCGCTCGCGTCCTGCCTCACCATAGTTTTGTTGTGCCGACACGAATGCCAAAGCTGCCACCAATGTCAGGCATCCCAGGATCAACTCCAAATGGACGGGTGCCAGCATACGCGTCAGATAGGCGCCCACACCAACCCCGGGAATGGTAACTAACAGAGCAAAGGCCATTAAACGGAAGTCAATTCGGCGTTTCCGCCAAAACGCAAGGGTTCCCGATCCCATACCGGCTGTTTGAATCAGCAGCGACGTAACAACGGCAGTATCCGGTTTCAACTTAACAATAATCAGCAAAAAAGGCATCCAGAGTACACCGCCGCCAATACCTACCGTTGATACGACGGTAGCGATGAGTATCCCCACAGGCAATGAGAACCAGCTCTCAAACATTTTGTTTTCGTTCCACTGTATAAAAGCTGAAATAGGAGATCACACCATTTAGCATAGCCAGTTCATTACCCAATTCATGGATGGTCCTTTCCAGGTTTCGAATGCTCTGTTCGCTGGAATCTCCCTCGTCAATTTGTCTTAACGCATCGTCTACGAACCCCTGACCATTGATGCACATCCGTTTCGACAATAAGATAATTTCTTGTAAATTGCTGGACATCTCATTGATGACATTTCCCAATTCAGACAGCTCGTTGTCGGATTGAATCCTGATGGTCTGGCTTAAATCGCCGGCAGATATTTTCTGCGACAGCTGGATCATGTGCTGCAGCGGTTCGGTTATATGCTTGATAAACATGGTCAAAACAATGACCATCACCACCATGATAATAACAACCATCAAGATGGCTTTGCTACGCAGCCGATCAATGGGCGCAAACACGGCATCCCGATCAATTAGGGATTGCTCTGCCTGTGTGATACCTTGCCAGATTTCAGCCTTTAAGACATCCGGTTGAAAGTCAACCAGAAACTCAACCCCCACCAGCAGGGTAGCAAACCCAATCAGCAGGAAGTATATAATCATAGTGCGCTGTAAGGAATAACGCGATTTGGGGCGCATAAAGAGTCTCCCTTAAACGCTCTTGATGTGTAGATATCAACGCACCATAGGAGTTGCCGCGTGTTATCTCTCTATGTTTTGCTTTGAGGCAATTGCCCGAGAATCTCTTTGGCTAAACGAAGATATTGGCGCCCGGCTGTGCTTTCCTGGCTGTATTGCAAAACCGGCATGCTCATGATTTGGGCTTCCCGTATTCGGTTATCCATCTCAATATGGGTTTGGTAGCTCATCCCTGGATAAAGCTGCTTCAGTTTCGTACAAATCATATTTGAAGCAGCGCTCTGTTTATCAAACATGGTAATCAACAATCGAGATTCAAGAAAGGGATTGGTCTTCGCACGAATTAGTTCAATTATTTTAAGAATTTGATCGATACCATGGGTCGACAGATAATCACATTGGCTCGGAATGATCACCAATTGCGAGGTCGTCAGCGCATTGAGCGTAAAAAACTCAATGGAAGGTGGTGTATCGATAAGGATATAGTCAAAATGATCCTTCATCGGCAGCAGCCGGTCTTTTAAAATAAACTCGAAATTTCGAGCGCCAAAGAAGCGCTTGTTCAACAGTACCATGTTTTTATTGGAAGGCAACAGGAACAAATTGGGATATTTCGTTGATAGAATCAACTTATTTAAACTGACCCCATCGCCATTGAGAACATCATAAAAAGATGTCGTCTCTTTATAGCCCAGCGAAATGGTCAAGTTCGCCTGCACATCAAAATCGATCAGCAGAACGCGCTTGTCGTGCAGCGCTAATGAAAGCCCCAGGTTGAGACACGTAGATGTTTTGGCCACACCACCTTTTTGGTTGCTGACAGCGATGATGTTCTCCTGATCACACCGTTTACGAGCAGCGTCCAGATCCAGAAAACCAACCTCTTCGACGCGTACAGGTCGATAGGCGGAAAATGTGTGTCCACAACTTGAGCAGCGCGCGAGAAAACTCTGCTCCTTAATGGTTTGATCGTCAAGATCGTAGCGCATTTGGCAGTTGGGGCAGACAACTATCATTAATAACCCCCTTCAATCAGTTATAAAATGCTGGACTCGATGGCACCCGGCAAGTGCTGTTCTTCAACAACCGTGCTCACGGTCCCCTTATCAATAGCGTTCTGTGTCAGATTGGGATAAACGCAGCACTGCATATCTTGTGCAATGGTGGTCCCGTTGTTTTTCTGAATTTGGGAAAATCCTTCGGCACCATCATCACCAACGCCTGTGAGCATTACACCGATGGCATGATCGTGGAAACTCTCGGATGCTGTGTCAAAAAGAAGGTTCAAGGGCTGCTCAACAGGCCCGCTCAACTCAAGACATGGCTCCTCCTCGTCACTTTTATCGATACTCAACGCGTATTCGTTGGAGCTGATATAGCAGGTCCCCTGTTTAAGCACCTGGCCATCCTGGGCCATCTCGATCCGCCAAGGGGCATGCTGGTTAAATCGCTCCACGAACGCCGGCAGAATCTGTGGTGCAATTTCTTGGACGACGACGATAGATGCCGGCAGCAAGGGCGACAGACGCGTCAAAAGGCGAATGACGGTATTGGGACCGCTTAAACTTGTACCTAACGCAATCACATGGGTGGGTGGTTTTGCCTGCTGCTCTTGCGCCACTGAAGCCTCATCCAGCTGAGTGCCAATACGCACCCGCCGGATATTGTCAAAATTGACATGACTCGCAATTTTCACGCGATCGATGATCTGACGTCTGGATTTGTCCATATCCTCAGAGATCGCACCCGAAGGCTTGGGAACAAAATCAACGACACCTAATCGCAACGCTTCGAATGTTACGGCCCCGTCGCTAAACAAGGAGCTAAGCACAACCACCGGAACAGGAGATTCAATCATAATGTGTCGGATAGCAGCCAATCCGTCCATACGGGGCATGTCGATATCTAAGGTGATAACATCCGGTTTCAGCTCTTTTATCTTATCCAAACCATCCAATCCGTCGCGGGCGGTACCTACCACTTGAAGTCGTTCATCCGATTCAAGAATCTCTGAGATAGCTTTGCGCATAAATAGCGCATCATCAACAATTAGGGCTTTGATTGGTTCATTCATAACTGTGTGCATCCACTTTTTCGCCAGCGCCGCTGGCAAGGTTGTTAGAAAGTCAATGTCATGGCACTGATCACATCTTCACCCAATCAAGTGCAATAACGTCCCAGCATCTCCCGTACATTGTCCAGGTTAAAGGTATCCGTGATCAAGCCTGCCGATCTTGCGGGTTCAATCGTCGCCGGGAGAATACAGCTGTCCAACTCAGGGGCAACGATTCTGCCACCAGCTGCTTTCACGGCATTCAAACCCTGCATCGAACCGAGTTCGGCACCCGACAACAGAACGACGACGACATTGTCATTGTACAGCTGCGCCGCACTGGCCAGCAAATGGTCGAAAGAATCCTCATCGGTCGTCCCGCGCGGAATTGACGACTCTTCCAAAAGGATTCGACCTTGCGCTACGCCAAATTCCAAGAGAGCCCCACTGGTCCCGAGGTGACACCTGCCGGGACACAACGTGGCAGACTCGTTTAAGGCTTTTACATTAAATCGGCTGCGCAGGTTTAAGAAAGAGGACAATGTCGGCGCAAACGGTGGTGGCATGGACAGCATCGAAAGCGCAGCGGTCTCGGACGCTCGGGGCATGGCAGTAACCAGGCTGACGACTTCGAGGTATCCGCCAGGTCCGGCACTGATAATCATCAGGGTTCTGGGAGCCACGTTCTCATCGACAACAATATATTCCGAGGGTTTTAATTTCGGTGCCTGCAAGCGCCTGAAGCGGTCCACATGCGCCTTTGCCGCCAGATGGACGCGATCGACCATCCGCTGCTGCTGTTCGACGATATTGCTGCTTTTAACCGGCTTACTCATAAAGTCGACGGCACCCAGATTGAGAAACGACAGTAGTGTCGGATATGACGACGGCCCCAAATTGCTCATAATCAAGACCGGGCAGGGGCTTCCGATCATTATGTGCATTAAGGCGGTGCTTCCCCCCATGACCGGCATGTTGACGTCCATGGTGATCAAATCCGGTGAAAGGCTTTTCATTTTTTCCAAGGCCTCTTCGCCATTTTTAGCGGTCCCGACAACGTCAATAGCCGGGTCTGCCGCAAGCATGCTGGTCAGGATTTTAGCCATGATCGGGGAATCATCAACAATCAGAACTCTCAGTTTTTCCTGGGGGGCTTCCGGTTCCTCAACCGGTTCGGATTCCCGAGCCAAAGCCAGTTCATCGGCCTGACGCGCGGCTTCCATTAAAAGAAATTGACAGGCCTCCTTGATGGTTGGCGAATCAATCGCCGGGGCATCCATGGTCTCGAACTGGCCGCTTTGCCAACCTAGTATGGTAAAGAAGGCTTCGACACCTGTCGAACTGCCACACTGCGCATGGACCACTTCACCCTCCTGGATGTAAATGGTGCCATGCTCGTCATCCTGACGCACCCGAACGCATAAACTGGCACCAGCCAAACAACACATCTGGATAATATCGGTGAGCTGGATATTGCGCAATGTACCGGCAAATCCACTGCCGTTCTGGTCTTTTGAGGTATTCGTCATTTCAGCTTCAATTTCTTCATTGCATCACGCAGATCATTGGGTAGTATATACGCCGCTTATGCAGTTGCGGCGCTGGTTCTACGAATATATTGTCCGAGAGCCAATTGAACGATTTCCGGGACATCCAATATCAAGGAGATACTGCCATCGCCCAAAATGGTAGCACCGGAAAATCCGCTTTTTTCCTGGAGATAGTCCTCCAACGGCTTAATAACCACTTCCTCGCGCGCCTTGAGTTGGTCTACCACCAGACCGACCTGTTTGGCACCTGTGTTGACAATCACAACGAACAACTCATCCGGATCAACCGTTGTCGATCGCATATTGAACAGTTCGGCCAACCGGATCAAAGGCACCGTATTCTCACGCAGGTAATAGACTTCCATCCCTTCGATGGTGGAGATCTCATCGTTACGGATTAGCAGTGTTTCATCAACCGTCGGCAGCGGAACTGTAAACAGTTCGGATTCGACACGAACCATCAGGGCCGGGATAATGGCCAGAGTCAATGGTATCTTGATCCGAAACGTAACACCGGCACCGATGGTGCTCTGGATATCGATGGTGCCGTTGAGCTTATCAATGTTATCTTTGACAACATCCATGCCGACACCGCGACCAGATGTCGTCGTCACCTCCTTTGCCGTGGAGAAACCCGGGCGCATTATCAGAGCTAAAAGCTCCTGTTCATTATAGCTTTCGACCTCCTGATCATCGACAAACGATTGTTCAAGTGCCCTGGCCCTGATCTGCTCGGGGTCCATACCTCGACCGTCATCGCTGATTTCAATAACGACGTAATTGCTTTCGTGATAGGCCTCAAGGCGCAGCGTTCCCTCTTCAGGTTTCCCCTTCTGCAGACGTTCACTGACATCTTCAATCCCGTGATCTACTGCGTTGCGGATAATATGTACCAACGGATCGGCAATTTGTTCAATTACCATCTTATCCAATTCGGTATCTTCACCGTGAATCTCCAGGCTGACCTTTTTCTGGGTACTTTTAACAAGATCGTGGACCAATCTCGGATAGCGGCTAAACAACTGGGCAATGGGCAGCATCCGGACTTTCATGACATTTTCCTGCAGTTCGGAGGTAACCCGGCCGAGGCTTATGGTTGCTTCATTGATTCTGTTTGTAATCTCCTTAACCTTTTGCATTTCAGATGAGTTGAGCTTCATCGACTGTTTCAGGGTGAGTTGAAGATCTCTCATCTCTGCAAAAAGCTGGGCAAATCCGGAGCGGCTGACAACGAGTTCGCCGACTTGATTCATCAGACTGTCAATTTTTGTGGAATCCACGCGGATGCTTTGCTTGATCATTCGTTCCCGGATTTTATCCGTCTGGCGCCGTCCCAGGTTATACCGTCCCCTGCGCTCATCAAGATCAGGTCCCTCCGGGGTTGTTCTCTCGCTTCCAGGGGTGACCTTGGGAAGCGATTGCAGAAAATTATCCTTTGGTTTAGATGTCTCCATGCCTGAAAACAGCAGTGATTCGACACCTTCACCGCTATCTTTTCTCTGTGTCAGGTCATATGCTCGATCGTCGGCCGATTTTTTGGGTCGCGAAGGCAAATCGTCAGATAAAAGGATCCGCTCGATATCCACCGACAATTTTACCTGCTCCCTTATTCGAGAGCCACCAAGATTGGAGTCAAATGCGCTTTCCAGCTTGCTCATCAGTATGCTATCCGAATCACTTGCTTTGTCTGTTGCCGCGGCAGGATGTGGGGCGTCATCTTCGATGTCCAATTGATCAAGCGTAACCGCATTGAAATCAGCATCGTCGACGGCGTCTGTCTTGGCCAGCATCTGCTCGAACTCGGATATGGAGGACGCTTCACCCATACGTTCAACGCCATCGGCCATCGGTGTCTCTTCTACAGGTTCAGCTGCAGGTGACACTGTCGCTTCTGGTTGCAACTCGACTTCTGGGCTCGGTGCCGCTTCATCCCCCGCGGCCTCTACATCAGCCGCCTCATCCTCGGCGGTCTCTACCTGCGCCGGCTCATCCTCTGCGGCCTCTACCTGCGCCGGCTCATCCTCTGCGGCCTCTACCTGCGCCGGCTCATCCTCTGCGACCTCTACCTGCGCCGGCTCATCCTCTGCGACCTCTACCTGCGCCGGCTCATCCTCTGCGGCCTCTACCT
>JASFGJ010000132.1:0-8776 GCA_050123815.1 Desulfobacteraceae bacterium | reverse complement strand
CCTTGCAAGCATCTGATCCAGACTTAACTTCAATGCCCCTGTCGATGGGAGTTCATCGTGCTCGTAAGGATCGGCACCGCACACAACAATGGCCAGATCCGCAGTGCCGGCCTGAGACAAGGTATTCAAACCGGCTTCGAGTTGGATCAAGTAGCGCGTCTCCTCTCCTTTGTGTATCGGGATATCGACATCGCTGGGAACAAAGCTTGCGTTAGGACGGCCGTCTTCCCACTGCCTGGGACCGTCCAGCGGCCAGCCACGAGCCATGTGGATGCTCAAGGTGCGAATGGTATCGTCATCAGCGGTCAAGGATGCGGTGCCATCGCCTTTATGCGCATCGACATCGATGATCCAGATCGTGTGTGCGAGATGTTCCGCCTGAAGCTTTCGCGCGGCAATAACAATATCGTTAACCAGGCAAAAGCCACCGCCGCGGTCAGCATGGGCGTGATGCATGCCTCCTGAAAAGTAGAAGCAAAACCCGTGGTCAAGGGCGATCCTCCCACACTGCACACTTCCAGCAGCTTTGCGAACAATACGGTCGAAGAGCTCCGTCAAAGGACGGTGCGCCTGCTCCGGGGCGTAGCGATTGTAATTTCCTTGGGCATCAATGAGTTCGTAGGTTGAGAGAATCTCGTCGACCAATGCCTCCGAATAGAGACGATCCAGGTATTGCGGGGCATGCACCCGCGCCAGATCTTCGCGCGTCAGTTCCTCTTCGATAACCGGTAAATGCCAGTGAGGCTTACGCGATCCGATTTGGGGATGCCGGCACAAAGCCTCGAAGGTTTTGGTGGCCCGACTGTCTCGGATCGGGATCAGGATACCGAAGTCACTCAAGCTGGTGGGAATGTCTTGATCGTATAGTATCATGCACCGTCTCCATCTGTCGCTTACGGTTCGCGCAAAAATATGACGTTCTTTTTGCGCGAGCCCTTGAATCGATCGCATGGATGGCCCAGTGCCGCGGAGACTACCCGCCTGAGACCGGAAGAACCGAACGTTGTGTAGATACTTTTACGAGCAAAGGGCTCGCGCAAAATTTACTTCACTTTTTTGCGCGAGCCCTATCGATCTTGCATGTACTACATGGCATTGTTAAGAAGCGCTTCCGGCCTCCAGCTCAAACGGTGTTATAGTTTATCCGATTTGGCCGCCAGATAATCCGAAACCCCCTGAGTCGTGGGTGTCATGCCGTCGTCACCTTTCTGCCAACCGGCCGGGCAGACTTCACCATGCTCTTCCGTGTATTGGAGCGCATCCACCAAGCGCAACATTTCATCCACATTACGCCCCAGTGGCAGATTATTGACCACCTGGTGTTGAACAACACCCTCACGGTCAATTAGGAAAGAGGCCCTCAGAGCGACTCCAGCGGGGTGCTCAATCCCATAGGCCTGCGTGATTTGATGATTGACATCGGCAACCAAAGGGAATTTGACCGGCCCGATGCCGCCGTCGTTGATGTCCGTATTGCGCCATGCATAATGGGTGAACTGAGAGTCGATGGAAACGCCTACCACCTCCACCTGCCGTTCCTTGAACTCCTCTACTCTGTGATCGTGAGCGATAATTTCGGTTGGGCAGACAAAGGTAAAATCCAATGGATAGAAAAACAGGACGACATAGCGGCCTTTCAAATCCGAGAGTTTGAACGCTTCTTCAATAGTACCGTCCGGCATGACCGCCGGTGCAGTGAAATCAGGGGCCTGTTTGGTAATCAACACACTCATGTAATCCTCCTCTTTTGCCTTGAGTCATCTTAAGGCGTTGTCATTCAATTAGGGTTGGTTTTCAGACATTGACACAATATGCGAACGCAATTTAAAAATTCAAGTGCACCCCCCATTTTTTTTTAATCACCGAGTACGTGGGTCATCGCCTGACCGCCGGTGCAGCTTGACCACTGAATCGATTTCATATAGATTTGAATAAATTTTTACCTACATGATTGCGCATATGGTGAAAAAAACCACACTTGCCGCGCCTTTGCTATGGATACTGCTGGGGCTGCTGGCCCACACAACAGCCCTCGCCACCGGAACCGAAGAAGAGCTCAAGCTGTTTGTGGTGGAAAAAAGTAAAAATCCACAAAACATCCTGGTGGTTTACTGCAAGGTTAACCCACATTGTGAGTTCCAGCGTATCGCTGATGCAGGTCGAGACCATCTGTACGATGTCTACTGGCTCATGGATGGCACCACCTACAAGCGAACGCATCCCGTTATCAAAAAAATGGCGCGCAAACGATTTGTTCCTCAAAAAGCCACCGAACACAACAGGAGCTTCAATGTCCTGCTGACCGACTTGAAGGAGCTGATGCATGACTTGCCATCGGACATCGTTCGTGTCGATTCATACCGCTCTCCAGAGGGCCGCTGTCGTATCCGAGCGGTGATCCAGTTGGGGCCCAGCGGCGGCAACCGCGCCATGCAAATCGAATCGATCTATTCCAAGGCTCGAACGATCTTGGGCATCCCCATTGGTATCTACTATATTGAACTTCATGGGACCGACACACGCAGTCGAGAGAAAATTACCATACGCTTTAATCGCAACTCACAGGCCGAGTTCGACCACCAGGTACCGCAGAACCGCACAGACAAAAATTAATGTTGCGTCCCGGCAATAGCTTGTAAAATTAGTATGTCTTCTAGTTTTAGGACAAAACCATAAAAAAGGGGTAATCGATATGAGCAAGCGGCTTATTCTCATCGGCGGTGGCCATGCTCACATGGTCACCATGGTAAACCTGAAAAAATTCATCGAGCGGGGCCATCAGGTGACGCTAATTGGTCCATCGGAGCACCACTATTACTCCGGAATGGGGCCGGGCCTGCTGAGCCAGATCTATTCCGCGCAAGAGACGAGATTTGCCATACGCAAAATGGTTGAAAAACACGGCGGAACATTCATCCGCAATACGGTCACCCGAATCGACCCGCACAAGCGCCTTGTGATTGCTCAGGACGACGAGCGATATTCTTACGATCTGCTATCATGCAACACAGGCAGCTACGTGCAATCCCCGGAAGCAGTAAGAGACAACGGCACCCTTTTCTGCGCAAAACCTATCGAACGATTGCGTCAGGCCCGGCAAACGCTGATTGAGATGGTCGTGGGCAAAAGGGTCCGCGTTGCAGTGATCGGCGGTGGCGCTGCAGCGGTTGAGATCGCCGGCAATGTCTGGCGTCTGTTGACTCGCCACGCCCGACACGGATTTGAGCTGCGATTATTCGCCAGCGGTTCACTGCTGAGCCGTTTTCCCGCAAAAGTAAAAGCTGCCGGTCTGAAATCATTGGTGCGGCGCGGCGTTGAAGTCCTTCAAAACTGCCCGGCCAAAGCTATCTCCATGGATGCGGTTGAAACAGATTCCGGTCGCACCTATCCCGCCGATGTTATTTTTATAGCGACGGGTGTTAAGCCATCCCCCATATTCAAGGCCTCGGGGCTGCCTGTCGGACCGGACGGCGGATTGGCTGTCAACCAGTACCTGCAATGCACTGCCTATCCGAATATCTTCGGAGGTGGTGATTGCATCTACTATCAGGACTCCCCCCTGGAAAAAGTCGGAGTTTATGCCGTTCGACAGAATCCGATTCTGTTCAACAACCTGCTGGCTGCACTGGAGGGCGACACCCTGAAACCGTTCTCCCCGGGCGGCAGTTATCTATTGATCTTCAATATGGGGGACGGCACGGGAATCTTATACAAAAATGGAATTTTGCTTCGGGGACGGTTGGCGTTTCTCATCAAGGACTATATCGACCGACGATTCATTCAAACCTATAGACGTTAAGATAATGTTTTTAACTGCGTTATCGGTCGTCGCGGTATCGCAATACAGCTTCCTCCCTCTAGCCTTGCCAAAAACATTATCTTACTATTTCTCTTGATCGGGTGCCGGCATTTCTGTGCCGGTCCATTTCACAACAGTGTAATCCACCCCTTCCGGTGGTGGCCGATTGGTAAAGTGCCACGTTCCATTCTGATCCCGCCATTTGTAAAGCGTTTCAGGTGGCTGATCAGAAGGGGCTTCGACTTTTTCAGGCTTTTTTTGAAATTGTAATTTCTCCCTGATTTCGCCGGCTTTTTCTTTCGCTTTCTCACTCATTTGGTCTACGTGGCGTTTAACAGGATACTGGTCACTCAAGATTCGTTTGACACGATCAAAACTCATCAAGGGTTTGCCACTGGGCCAGGGGACAAAAAACGGAGCCGCTATGGCAAGCAGAAGCAAAAACACTAAACCAATAAGGGTCATCCGTGATCTTTTCATCGAATCCTCATATGTCATAAAGCTTGCGTGGATCGATCAACAAATAATCAATACGGTTCTTTATATCATACCAAATAGCAAAATAAACACCAATTAATCGTTTTTTGATTCACGGAGGCATTATTGACTTCCGTATCAGATATTGTTAGAAGCGAATTCAACACCTTCAACTGATTTGCTTGTCGTACTAACCCCGGACAGATACGGGCCCCATAAGAACATTCAATGGGTGAATTATAACTATATTGGAGGAAAGACATGGCTGCAAAACGGCTGGCTCTAACTGTAATCATCGTATTGGCGGCAATTGCAATCAGCAATGGCATTCCTGTACTGGCAGAGGCAGAGACACGCTATTTAAAGAATAACATTCACTACCAGGGGCGGCCGGATCGCGGCGGCCGGATGGTCTATCGTGCCAGTTATGCCAACTATGTAGATCCCGGTGCCGGACATGAAATATTGCCGGTCAATTCCGAAGTCGAAATCAGCGTCAGCAGCCGTCGGTTCAGGGGGCGCAGCTTGGTGATTATTGATGCGAAAAGCGGACGGACAATACATTTTGAGTACAATGAACGGAATATGCGCCTGCCGATGCTGGAGTATATCGACCTGATTTCATCGACGAAAAAGGCCTCTCTCAGCAATCTTTCCGCCAAAGATAGAAAAGGCGTTAAAGATGGAAGAGCCTATATCGGCATGTCCAAAAACGGTATCCGGATGGCCTTGGGCTACCCGGCCAAACACCGGACGCCATCTTTGGATAACTACGAGTGGGTCTACTGGATCGATCGCTTCCGAACCCAGTTGATCCATTTCAACAACAAGGGCATCGTTACCGAAATCCGATAGACTCGTGACATCTCAATATCATTTTAATCGGGACCGAAACCGCTATCGGGATCGCTATCGAAATCGAAAAGAATTATAATACCAGCATGTTCGATACCGATCCCGATACGAACCCGAAAAAACATTTTAAACGCATCAAACGCTTAAGTTAATGACTCAACTTTCGGCTTTCTCCATTACTCTGCAGGAGGTGCCATTAGCGGGTGGTTTGCGCCATGTCAGCAGCGAATTTTAGTGTCACTTAGATGCAGCGAAGGATAAGCGCTCCGCACTGTTTGAGCGCAGCGAGTTTGCGGGGCGCCCGTAGCGCATCTTAGTGACACTTAAATGAAGCTGCGTTTGGCGCAAACCACCCGCTGATGGCACCGGCTCATGAAACCCGAAAGTTGACTTAATGACATTAATCTAAAAGATCGTAACCTCTATCAGATCGGCAAAACATCCGCCAAGGCCCCCTTGTCCAACCCCTCGCTGTTTTTGCCGACCGCAACCAGGCCATCTGCGGACACCATGGTGTTTATCAACCCGGACTGACCAATGATGGGTTCGGCCAAAAGTTCGCCATCCAAGGTTTCAAACCGGACCCGCACGAAATCCACCCGCCCCTGTACCGAAGGTAAATTCCTTGTGAGACGGGCTTTCACTGTTCGCCTAAAATTTGCCTGGCTGCCGCCGATATGGTCCAGATAGGGTCTTACGAGCACCATGAAAACAATCATGGCCGATGTGACGTGTCCGGGCAATCCCCAAAAGGCTTTCTCGCCGCACCGGGCCAGGATAGTCGGTTTCCCGGGTCGGATCGATACGCCATGCACCAGGATGCTGCTCTGTGGAAGCGCTTTCAGGGCTTCATATGTCAAATCGCGCATCCCCACAGAACTGCCACCGGAAACCAGCACCATATCATTTTCCGCCAACGCTTTCTCACAGGTCGCAAACAGTGATGCCGCATCGTCGCCAACAATCCCGTAGCCGGTGGCGTCGGCACCAGCCACGTCGGTCAGTGCCCTGAGGGTGTGGGTGTTGATGTCTCGCACCTGGCCCGGCCCCGGTATCCGGTCCGGCGGCAAGACCTCATCCCCGGTCGATATGATACCGACTTGCGGCCGGCGGTACACCTCCACCTCGCAGCAGCCGACAGCCGCCAGCATGCCGATGTGCTGTGGACGCAGCCGGCAACCGGCCGGCAAAACCACACGGCCTTGAGGGACATCTTCATCCCTGGCAACCATGTGCTGCCCCGGGGCGACGCTGCGATGAATTTCGACGGTATTGCCGTCTATGGCGTCCGTGTGCTCTATCATCACCACAGCATCGGCACCGGCGGGCAGCATCCCTCCAGTAGGAATGCGGGCAGCCTGACCGGCTTCAATTTTGAATCCGGGAGCGCTGCCCATCTGGACGTTGCCCACGACCTCCAGATAGGCCGGATTGCTCTCCGAAGCACCGAATGTGGAACCGGATTTAACGGCAAATCCATCCATGGTGGCACGATCGAAACCGGGGATATCGGCCGGAGCGGTGATTGCGTCGACCAGCACCCGCCCAAGCGCCCGATCCAGTCCGACGGTTTCGTGGCTGACAAGGGTGAACTGCTCCTTAAAAGAGAGAACCTCTTCGATACTTAATACCTGAAAAAACTCGTTCATTTTACTGGTCCAATTCCAAGTTGCCGGGCATTGATGCAATTGGGCGGCACCTGACCGGTCAGTCCGATTAAAAGATTATCAACAGCCAGTTCCGCCATGCGCCGCCGGGTCTCCAAAGTGGCACTTCCCACATGGGGAAGCAGCACGACGTTGGGCAATTCAGCCAGCCCGGGCGTCAGTGCAGGTTCGTGCTCGTAAACATCCAACCCTGCCCCGGCGAGTCGCCCCTGCTGAAGGGCCTCCACAAGGGCAGTTTCATCTACCACTGGACCGCGCGCGGTGTTGATCAGATAGGCGCCTGGTTTCATGCGCGCCAGTTCGCCGACGCCAATCATGTGGTGGGTTTCAGATGTGAGAGGCATGTGCAGCGAAATAAAATCCGCCGTTTCAAGCAGCTCATTCAACGGCGCATAACGCACTGCCAGCCGATCCGCCTGTTCGGGTGATAGAGGTCGGCGGTTGTGGTAAATGATATTCATATTGAACCCGGCGGCACGCCGGGCAACGGCCCGCCCGATACGCCCCAGACCGATAATGCCAAGCGTTTTTCCCGAGACCTCATGGCCAAGGAAATAAAACGGTGCCCAAAAACGAAACTTGCCGTCGCGGGTATGGCGGTCGGCCTCCACGATGCGCCGTCCAATGCTCAGCATCAGCGCCATGGCCAGATCGGCTGTGGCATCAGTCAGCACGTCGGGGGTGTTGGACACCATGATCCCGCGCGCTGTCGCGGCCTCGACATCGATATTATTGTAACCGACGCCAAAATTGGCAACCATCTTGAGTTGCGTTGCCTTTGACAGCAGCGGCGCATCGATTTTATCGGTAATCATGCATACCAGGCCGTGAATGTGGGGCACCGCTGTAAGCAGATCGCTGCGATCCATGGGATGGTCGTGCCGATGGCCGTGGACGTCATGTATGGCGCCGATTCGGGCAAGGATATCGTCCGGTAAATTTCCGCAAACCAATACTTTCATCTCTGTGCCCCTCAATTTATGCCAATCTTATCAATAGTTGAAAACGGACACAGGTTCAATTCCTAATTTAGGCGGAAGGACGCGTTTCCTTCATCCGAAAAGCATGCTATAGGTCTTTGGATGTGACCTGTCTGAATCAGACCATTGAAAGGATATTCCATGAGCGATTTAAATTCGCAGCAAAAAAGTTATCTTGAAGAACTGTTTCGCATCACCGGCGGCGACCCGACGGTTCAAGCATCCATGCACGACGTGGGAGAAGCCATTGGATTGGACCGGGAGGCTGCCGGTAAACTTGCCGAAGAATTGATCGCACAGGGGTATCTGGAAATCAGAACTTTGTCAGGCGGAGTCGGCATTACGCAACTCGGAATTGATTCGGGAAAAGCCGGTAATGAAGCAACCGATTCTGCTGACTGGCGTTTAGGCGGCACCCCAATCCTGGATGAGAAAGACCGCAAGGCGGTCGAAGCCGCATTGGAAGCGATCAAAAATGCTGTGGGGAGAAACAACGTAACTTATCCTCAGATGGAGACAGTGGTGATGGATATTAAGACAATCGAGATTCAAATGTTGTCGCCCCAGCCAAAAACAGCCGTGGTGCGTGAGGTATTTCTATCGCTGCAGCAAACGCTTGACGCTATGAACATGACCGATCAGGCATCCGCCATTCAAAAGATGCTTGCCACCTGAAAACGATATAGAGAGTCAATATGCCGAATAAATACGTCGAAATTGTGGAACAAAATATTAACATCCTGTTCAGTGACGACCTGCCGTCCCGTGCCGAAGCCATGGGAGCCGAACTGAAGGACCAAGCATTGGTGTTTAAAGCCTTCGGGGCCCAATGCCGCCTCACAGCCGATGGCGTATGGCTCGGTGGCGAGCAGCAGATCGGACCGGTAGGAATCGTCCTCTCTTTGTACGCCCTCCATGCCATCACAGAAAACTGCCTTATCGAACCGCTCAAGGCATTCAAGGAACTGCCCAACAGTGCGCCTTACGCCGGGGCGTTT
>JASFGJ010000131.1:0-8802 GCA_050123815.1 Desulfobacteraceae bacterium | reverse complement strand
GATCATTTCCCACCGAAAGCGTTTCATCATGACCGATGGTTTGATCCTTGTCGTTTTCTATATTTATGGTCCAATTTTTTTCGCCGTGCAGATAGATCTCTTCTTCCCCTTTTTTATCCTCAAAACGAATTTCGTTGAAATTTTCAGCACCTCCGCCCTTGGAACTGCGGCTTTTGATGCCGCTCTGGGTGGCATTGGCCGGCAGCTCATAGGGCGGCATGTTGTCGTTGTTGAAGACCCGCCCGGTGATGATGGGGTGGTCTGGGTCGCCTTCCAGGAAATCGACGATCACCTCCTGGCCCATGCGGGGTATGTGGATGCCGCCCCACTGTTTGCCGGCCCAGATTTGCGCCACGCGAACCCAGCAGGAGCTGGTCTCGTTCGACTTGCTGTAGCGATCCCAATGAAAGCTGACTTTGACCCGGCCATATTTATCGGTGTGGATCTCATCCCCCGAAGGCCCCACCACGATGGCGGTTTGAGGCCCCTGAACCGTGGGTTTGGGTGTGATTCGGGCTGACCGGAACGGCTGCTTGCTGGGCAAGGCGGTGAAGTTGCATGTGTAGCCGGCGCTTGATCCTGTTGAAGTGCCTGAAGTGTATGCTTCAGAGACCATTTGATGCGTTGCGGATGTAATTAGGTATTCTCTGTTTTGATCCTCGCGCGGGTAGTCGGTCAGCTCAAAGAGGCTGCCGGTTGCCAGGCCAAGGGCGTTGCCTTGTGCTTCAACCCTTTCCTGGTTTACTTGAAGCTCTTCGATTCTTGCCCGGGCATAGGTTTCGCCGTCACCCGTATCCGGGTATTCTCCGGGATAGTCGAAAATTTCCATTGACGCATGGGCATGATCCTGCAGGATTGATGATTTTACCTGCAGGTTGGCCTTGGGTCGCGTAAAATCGAAATCGTTCAAGGCGTATATGCCCGGCTGAATCTCCTGGGCCAGCGTCCAGTTGTAAATATGATCCCGTTCCCGCTTCAAGTGTTCATCCGGCGGGAAAAAGGGCAGTTTCTCATAACCCGGGTAGGGTTCGTGGGCGCTTACAGAATCGGACAGCACCATGGTGTGCTTGTCTTTTTCGTGTTTGAAGTAGTAATAGATGCCTTCCTGCTCCATGAGGCGGCTGACGAAATTGAAATCGGTTTCCCGGTATTGGACGCAATACTCCCATGAACGATAGCTGCCGCTGAGTGATTCCTCATAGTCGGAAAAACCGTGATCCTTGAACACTGCCTTGATGATGTCCGGGACGGTCTTTTCCTGAAAGATACGGCAATCCGCTGTTCGCGTCAGAAACCACAACCAAGGGTGCGCCGTTGCGCTATAAACGTGAAACTCATCTAAGAATCCTTCCTGACTGAAACGGCTGACGAATCCATTGAAATAGCGTTTTTTATCATCGGCCAGGGTTAGTCTGACGGTGATATTTTGGCCGAGAATATCGTCAAATTTGATATCCGGTTCTTTGCTCAGCAGGTCGAGCTCAAACTGGAACATGCGCCCAAGTTCCTCGGTCGCTGTCATACGGTAAAATAACAGGACATCGTCGCCAAGTGGCGTAGCGATTTCAACCGGTCGCGCTTCTTGTATTTCTGCCATTGGTTTTCCGTCCTATGGTTGTGGTTATCCCAGACGTGCGATCTATTTCATCTGCACATTGGTGCCTTTGATGAAGACATAGATCACGTTGGTTTTGTTTTTCTGGACAGTGGCCGCGGTTTTCCACTGACCCTGGTGGTAATAGCGAAAGGCGGCCATCACGCCCACGGTATGAATGGCGTCAGACGCCTCGAAATATACCGTGCGCTTTTCATTGGGTTTCAGATAGATCTCTTTTTTATTGACCAGATCGGGGCCGAGCACCTCGCTGTCTCTTTCAAATAGGGAGTTAAAATCGGCATCCCTGAACAGCGAGTAGGATTTCAGATGATAGATGCGCATTACTAAAGGAGACGCGCGTCCAGCGATGTTGGGGTTGATATCGCCGGCGGTTTCAAATTCGAGTACGACCCGTGTCGGCTCGAGCACCGGCGGCGGTTCGTCCTTTCCAAAAAGGCCGCAGGCGCTGATCATCATCAGGACAACAACCAGAATGAAACCATGTCTGAGCATATTCATTTACCCTCTTTATTGGTTTAAATTACTCGAATTCATAAAAAAACTCCCCGTCCGCGATGCTCAGGTGAGCCCGTTGGATGGCCTTGGCTTCCATCATGCTGCTGAGGATTTCCGTACTGACTCTTGGCAATACCGTGTTGGTCAGGATGGAATCGATCATGCGGCCGCCGCTTTCGTACTCCGTACAGCGGCTGACGATCTGATTCACGACGGCGTCATCGTAAGTAAAGGGGATTTTGTGATTTTCGTGGATTCGCTGTTCGATGCGGCTCAGCTGCAGTCGTACGATCTTTGCCAGGACGCTGTCGCTCAAAGGGTAGTAGACGATGGTTACCAGCCGACCGAGCAGGGCCGCCGGAAAAACATCCAGCAGCGGTTTTCGGCACGCCCGGGCCAGGCCGTCCGGATCCGGCATCAGTTCCGGGTCCTGGCACATGCGCATGATCAGGTCGGTACCCACATTGGTTGTCAGCAGGATCAGGGTGTTCTTGAAATCGATAAACCGGCCTTCGGCATCTTCCATCCAGCCCTTGTCGAACACCTGAAAAAAAATTTCGTAGACATCCTGGTGCGCCTTTTCCACCTCATCCAGCAAGATGACGCTGTACGGCTTGCGGCGCACGGCCTCTGTCAGGATGCCGCCTTCGCCGTAGCCGACGTAGCCCGGCGGCGCGCCCTTGAGGGTCGAGACCGTGTGCGCCTCCTGGAACTCGCTCATATTGATGGTCACCACATTCTGCTCGCCGCCGTAAAGCGCTTCGGCCAGGGCCAGGGCGGTTTCGGTCTTGCCGACACCCGAGGGGCCGGCCAGCATGAAGACACCGATGGGCTTGTTGGGGTTGTCGAGTCTGGCCCTCGATGTCTGGATGCGCATGGCGATCATTTCCAGGGCGTGACGTTGGCCCAAGATGCGCCGGTTGAGAATGTCCGGCAGGGCAAGGACTGTGTCGATTTCGTTTTTCACCATCCGGCCCACGGGGATACCGGTCCAATCCGCCACCACCGTCGCCACCGCCTGGGCGTCAACCGTCGGTAGAATCAGAGGCGACTCACCCTGGAGCTCTTTCAGCTCCTCCATCAGGCTTTTAAGGCGCGATCGCAGCTGATCGACATCCTGCAAAGCGTCCGATTCAACCGTTTGATCAGGGGGTTGTTCTGCATCATGGTCCGGTTCATCCGCACGACCGGTTTTTTCGCGCAGCTGTCTGCGGATACCGAGGATTTTGTCGACCAGCGCTTTTTCAGATTCCCAGCGTGTTTCCAGTTTTTGGAGGCGTTCGTTCTCAGCCTCCATTTTTTCCAGGGCCGAAGATTCACGTTCGGCGGTGTCCATGCCCACGGAGGTCTCACGCCCGATAATTTGCAATTCGGTTTCCAGGGCGCTGATGCGTTTGCGGCAGTCGTCCACTTCGGCCGGTACGGCATGCTGGCTGATGGCGACCCGCGCGCAGCCGGTGTCCAGCAGACTGACGGACTTGTCGGGCAACTGGCGGGCCGGGATGTAGCGATGGGAAAGCGAGACGGACGCCCCGAGCGCTTCGTCCAGCACCTGAACCCGATGATGGCTTTCCATGACAGAGGCCATGCTGCGCATCATCAACACGGCCTGCGCTTCGGTGGGCTCCTGAATTTGGACCACTTGAAAGCGGCGGGTCAGGGCCGGATCCTTTTCGATATACTTTTTGTATTCGGCCCAGGTGGTCGCTGCGATGGTACGCAGCGTTCCACGTGCCAGCGCCGGTTTCAGTAAATTGGCGGCATCGCCGGTGCCGGCGGTGCCGCCGGCACCGATCAGGGTATGGGCTTCGTCGATAAAGAGGATAATGGGCTTTTCCGAGGCTTGAACGGCGTCGATCACCTGTCGCAGACGTTTTTCAAACTCGCCTTTGTAGCTCGCTCCGGCCTGGAGCAACCCCACATCCAGAACCCGCAGGCTGACATTTAGCAGGGGAGGGGGCACGTCCCCGGCCGCGATGCGCTGGGCAAATCCTTCGACCACGGCGGTCTTGCCGACGCCGGCCTCTCCGGTGAGAATGGGATTGTTCTGCCGCCGCCGCATGAGGATATCCACGATTTGACGGATTTCGTCGTCGCGCGCAACGATAGGATCAAGCTGGCCTTGGCGGGCTTTTTCCGTCAGGTCCTGGGAGAATCGGCGCAGCGCATCCTGCTGTTTGCCGGCAGGTGCCGCCCCACCTTCAAGCGCTTCTCTATCCGAGATTTCGTCACCCAGCCGCGTGCCGTCGGAAGCCGTCATTTTTTCTTCCGGGGAACCGCCCACGATTTGATTGAACTGGCCGGTCAGGGTGTCCAGGCTGATCTTGCGAAACTCCGGTGAAATTCCTTCGAGCACGCGCTTCAATCCGTGGGTCTCCAGGATGCCCACCACCATATAGCCGGTGCGTACGCACGCGTCACCAAATAACAATGTGCCGTACATCCATCCCCGTTCGGTGGTCTCTTCCACATGAGCTGAAAAATCCTGAACACTGGTGGAGCCCAGGGGCAGCCGGTTCAGGGCCTCGGTCAAATCCCTGGCGACAGCGGCGTGGTTGAGGTCGAAGTGATTGATGATGCGGTGCAGATCCGAGTCCTGCAAGTTGAGAATCTGGTGCAGCCAGTGGACCAGTTCGACAAACGGATTGCCCCGCATTTTACAGAACGTTGTCGCGTTTTCGATGGCCTGGTAGGCCAGGCGGTTTAATTTCCCAAACAGTGATGTTCGACTGATACCCGTCATAATGTTTTAAAACCTTTCGCCATCTTTTTTATTGACCCAGCCAAATGCATCCAATATCAGGTCGTTCGCATCGGTATCGTCGGTTCTCTCTCCGAGCCAGGTGGTCCATCCCAAACGGTAGGACCCATCCAGACGCATGGACGGGACATCACTGCGCTTCAATAACAGGCACACATCCCAGGCAAGTTCGTCTCCCGTATAATTTCGCACTAGCGGCACCAGACGTCCGATCCGGTCCCCGGCCGGTAAAAAGCGCTCATAGGTATCGCGTTGCAGAGGGCCCAGGTGGATTCGGAATTTATGCTGGCAACTCCATGCCTTGGTTCCCAGGACAACCGACAAGCCCAGGTCTCCACTTGCTTTATCGACGCCGAGGTGGCAGATATGCTGATCTGGAAGATCAATCCACTCGCCAACGAATTCCTCAATGCCGGCCGGTATGTTGAAATAGTCGGTAACAATGGCCCGCAAACCTTCCGGGCACCGTGTCTGAGCTGCCAAACGGCCGCAATAGTAATATTTTGTTTGATCTGGGATGGCATCCCGTTTGTGCAGGGAGGCCATACCCAAACCGCTCAATGCTCCCACATAGTCGCCGAACCGGTCCGCCTCTGACCGATCATAGCTGACGGTCGGTTCGTTGTTTGCCCAAGCCCTGTAGAAAAGCACCAGCATACGATGGTGAAAGATATCGAGAAAATGGGCAAAGGTACGATCTCCATAATCTCGCCGGCGCTGCTTGATAAATTCCGTAAAGTGCAGGGGCAAGGGGCCGTTGGGGCCGAGCAGACCCAGCAGCCGCACCGATAATCGATGCGGACGTCCATCCGTACCCGATGTAAATTTTGTCAAACTGGCTGATTCGAAGGTCAGCTCCGCTTCCTGGCAAAGACGGATGGGTTCATCGCCGGGGCGCTTGGCTGTGCCAAGCCTGGGCCTTTCCCTGTAGAGGCTTTCGATCAATCGCAGTGCACTGTAAAAGCCAAACGCGTGGGGCCTGCTCTCCAGCGCCTCGATCAGGGGCCTTAGATCGTGTGTCGTCTTCCGATCCGTGCCGGCCATCGTATAATCTCTCCTCGATCCGTCGTACTGATCAATGTCTCGGTAAACGCGTTTATGCTGGCATGACGCGCTAAAAATTGCTCCAGCACGGCGCCCAGCAGAATAACGCCGCTGCCTTCAAAGGCCGATTCTTCCAGGTGGATTCTCAGTTCCAGACCGCGGCCAAATGTGACGGGACCCGGCAGGTCCATCCGCCTGACTATGGGCGCCGAGTCTATGGAAAGGACGCCCTCGATCTGTTTGCGGATATTTGGTTCGGCATAATCTCCGTAGAGCATCAACAGCTGCCGCAGGGCGGCGGCGCCCTGCTCGGTGTCGCTATCAGCAAGCGACAAGTAGTTGAGCGTCAGGTGACTGATCAGCTCCCAGGCGGTTTCTTTGCGAAAATTAGATGGCCGCGGCTTGGTCGGGCCAGCCAGACAGCGAATCGATTCGATGGGCGCCCCGGTCTGAAGCGTAAAATCGGTACTGCCGATGCCGACCGGCATATGCAGCGGTAGATCGCGATTGGTGCACATAAGCTTCAGGCCCAACTGTTTCAGATTGCTTCCATACGGCGTTTCGTTGGCGTCGACCAGAGAAATAAATGCTTCACTTCCGATGTAGCTGGATCGGGGACCGTAGCGCCGCTGTTTCCCCGAGAGCCGGCGCTGCTCACGATTCAGGGTGTAGTAGGCTTCTCGCTTTTGGTATGCATGCCGGTCCCTGACTTGGTAAAACGGAAGAAATTCAACCTCAGGTTCGGCGTGGGCGCCGAATCCAAATACTTCTTCAACGCGATAGACTTCAAAATCCATTGGTCGCGTACGGTCCGGGACGATATGGTACTCGGTTGACGCCGGTGAGAGATGGATGCGGTCTGCGCGTTTGGGAAATAGGTTTATGGCCGGGGTGCAAAACAGATTGAAATGTTCCGGTCCCACGGCATCTGCGAGCAGTGGATTGCTTCGACTGAACAAAAAGATGATATCCAGATCGGAGTCTTCGCACCGACCGACAGCTTTGCGCAATCCGGACAGTTCCACAAAAAGAAATCGCTCGGGAATCGCAAAATACTCCTGGAGATAGCGATAGCCCTGAAAAGAACGTCTGGCGTAAGGCAGCAGCGCCTGGTCCTCATCAAACCCGAGACGCCTGATGGCGCGTGCGCCGATGGAACGCTGCCATGGCACCGGTCTTCGGCCGGACTGTGCGACGACGTCCAGGACATTGGCGACCAGATGCTCGTAAATTTGAACCGCTGTCTCACCGCCCCTCAGAAACAGCGCCAATCGATCCAGGTCCAAATGATTGAATTGCAGTCCCGCCGTGCAGCGCAATCGTAGATGCAGGCCCGCCTTCACGCCATGTTGTTTTGGTATGCCAAGGTTTGCCACAGCGCTGGCGCTGGAAAGGTACTCGGCCTGGGTCAGTTGCAGGGGCCACAGCGTCACGTCATGGGCTGTGGTATACTCACATGCGGTTTGCTCACCCTTGCCGATCTGGCTGCGCAAGCGTGTATCCCTGGGGATGACGCTGCCCTTTTGCAGCGATGGATCGTTGAGATCGGGTTGCATCTGCACCACCGCCATGGACGGAAGTGGTGACAGGAAATGGGGGTAGACCATCTCCAGCAGATGCTGCGTGAATCTTGGAAACTCCGCATCGACTTTCAGCTGTACTCTGGCGGCAAGAAAGGCAAACCCCTCCAACAGGCGCTCGACGTACGGATCTGCGCATTCAAAGGCATCCAGACCCAACCGTCCGGCGATTTTGGGGTACTCCTCTGCAAATTCGCCACTCATCTCACGAATGTACTGCAACTCCCGATTGTAGTATTTGAGCAGCAAAGGATTCATCCGCAATCAGCCTCCCTTAACTTCGAAGTCGCCCAGTTCCAGATCCAATATGGTTTTCAAGTAGAGCCGTTCAGGCATGGGTTGGGACCACAGCTCGCCTTCGATTTCAATAATGACGGTGTTGTGCTCGTCTTTGTTTGTGACGCGAACCTTGAGAGACCTGGACAACAATCGGGGTTCGAACGTCACAATCCGATGGCGCAGCATACGCTCCAGGGTCGCGGCATCCAAATTGCTGGCCGTCGTGCCGGTCAGGTCCGGCACCCCGTAATTCAATACCGACCTTTTGACTTCAGGAAAATCGGTCAAGTCCAGGGTGGGCTCCAGGCATCCGGCATTCAACAGCCATTCGAGATCCCTCACGACCGAACGTTTGAGCCGTTGAAACGAGAGCACCCGCTGGTCACGTGATTCGACCTTTTTATAGGGTTCATCATCGGACAGCCGGTCCAACAGGGAGGGCTGCAGGCGCTCTTTGGGCAATAATTCAGCCATAATTGGTTCTATCGACTCTGCAATGTGATCGACCGTGTTTCCATAAGTGGATAATCGTTCCGGTCTGTCGCCAGCATGCGCTGTCCCAGGCCGAGGTGGACCGTATCGGTCACTTCCCGCCATTGGGTTGTGCGTGCCAATTGAATGGCGGAATTCTCGGCATTTTCGGAACCGGAATAACGGGTCGGGATCAGTCCGACCGCCTCTCCGCCGTTGGCCCACACGAAGCGCGCCGGCAACCAGACCAGATCGCGAAGGTCCTCGGGTTGCGAAATTTTGATGACACGGATCTGCTCGAACGGCGCCCAATAGTATCGACCGTTCAAAATAAGTTCAAGAACAGGCCCCAGGCGGGAATCGGCATCCGCGATCCATGCAAAGGGCTGCTCGTCCAGGGTGCCGGAAATCGGGGCCGCCTGATCAAAGGCCTGGTCCCGCAATTGCCTTGCCTCTCCGTGTCGGGATTCGGTCATCAGACGCAACGATTCCACCAGCCACGCCATCCATGAGGGCGGCTCACCGAAGATAAGCGGCGTTTGACGGCCGGCAAA
>JASFGJ010000130.1:0-8860 GCA_050123815.1 Desulfobacteraceae bacterium | reverse complement strand
CTTAGAAATAGAGAGTTTGATGGACTGAAGTCAAGTCAAAACTGAATTGAGCTGTGACCGGCAGATGCGATAGGAGGGCACTGGAGCAGCTCGAGCCGTGTTTTATCAGATTCTTTGCTTCAAAAGTGCTTGTTAAAAAACGAGGCTCTCATCCAAATTAGTCGGGGCTTAATCTATATGGACGATAGCCGTTAGAAATGAGCCGAAACGCCGGCGGCTTGTGCGAACTGTGCAGCCTTTTTTTCCGACAAAATTGGGGAAGATCAAAAACAACAATCCCCGGAGGCGCCCCCCCGGGGATTGTTGATATCTGTGTTATTTCAGGATCGGTTTAGAAGAAGCGGTATTGCACCCCCAGCGACACGGCCCAGACATCTTTTGCCAGTTCGGTGTCGTCGGGCGCCCTCGAGGAAGAGGTTTCAGTGGTCTCTGAGGAATAGCTGACATCGGAGTAGCCCAGCGAGATATCCCACCGATCGGTGGGACTGAATACGACGCCGAGGCCGATGGTGCTGGCATCCAGTTCAGGCGCCTCGGTCATGAGGCTCTCTTTTTCCATGCCGACGATATCGGTATACATAAACCCTATGCTGGTGCGCCATTGCGGATTGATGGTGTAGGTAAAGCTCAATGCCAGGTCATAGCTGTCGCCCGCGTCCGAATCCTCAAAACGCTCGTCGTCCAGTGCCGCCTGGGATTCCAGGTAGCGCGTGTAGTTGAATTCACACAGGAGCGGTTCGATGGGCCGATAAGCCACCCCCAGGCCGAGGACGGCCGGAAGGTCCTCGCGCACATCTTCATCCCAGCCCAGCGCTTCGACCACATTGATGTCGTCCTTTGAGGCATCGGTCGAAAATGAGAGCTCCGTTCTGGACATGTACATGAGGCCGATGTTGACCTTGTCGACGGGTTCGATATTGAGGCCCAGAAAGTAGCTCCAGCCTGTGGCATCCCGCTCCAGGTCGACTTCGAATCTGTCGGGCACTGCTCCGGGCGGGAGTGCGGGATTTACCGTCATGTCTGCATAACCGGCGAAGGATTGCGTGGCGTCCACATAGCGGATGCCGCCGGACACGCTGAACATCTTCGAAATCTCGAAGGCACCGCCCAGGCTGTAGCCGAGCTGAACGCTGTCAGCCTCGAGAAACATGTCATCGATGCCCACAAAATACTGAACCGGCGTTAACGGCGGGCTGTTGGCTAAGATAATTCCTGTAGCCAGCTGCACGGTGCGCGCATTACCCTCATCGTATTCAACCTTGCCGCCGCCGCCCGGGACGGTCACTGAAAAGAAGCCCGCCCATTTGTCCTTTTTGTATAGGGCAAAAAAGCCCGGGACCAAAGACGGCACGTCGGAGGTATAAGTGCCGTCCTCTCCCGGAAAAGCATAAACATCATCAACAGTGTTGGAGTATTCCTTGCTGATGTAGAGCAGATCCAGCTTGGTGTAGAGACCGTTTTCCAGTTTCATGGTGCCGGCCGGATTGTAAGCCACGATATCGGCGGCATCTGTGGATGCGTTCCGGGTCAGCGAGCGAAAATAGTCCGCACTCAGATTCTGCTTGTTGATGATCCCGCCCGCCATCAGCGGTGAAACCGATGCAAACAGCAGTCCGACCACAGCGAGAATACCAATTAATTTCTTCATCATATTTCCCTCCCATGTTGTCGTGTCGCAGGTGTCCTGCTCAGAGCCGCGTCTCTGCAACCACCCGCCTGTCAATATATAGTACCCGGAGATTAGGGTGTCGGTGCAATGAACCAATCCTCAAATCAATTGAGCCAAACCACGGCAGGGAAACTGCACCAACTGGCCCCCAGGGAAATGCAACCTTCCCAGTGTTGCAGTCAAACCTTAATTGGTTTGTACACTAACCAATTCAAGTGTGCAACAAAAAAGTTAAACATATATATCAGTTAGTAAATGACATTCATTCATACGACGGCCTCCATTAGCCTCCGGCCGATCCGTGCTCCAAAGGTTCGTGTAAAAATTGGGTGCGGGTCTGTCAGGAGGCGTCACCGGCCCCGTGGTATCGCTGAGCCAGTGCCTGGTAGCGTAATCCGCTGCCGCCGAAGATATCCAACGCGCTGCCAACCGTAAAATCGATCGCCCCCCCGCCAAGCCGAAAAATCGTGTCAATATCGGCCTGCGAATGGATACCGCCGGCATAGGTCGTGGGCAATCCGGCCCACTTCCCGAGCAGCTCCACCAGGGGTGTTTCGATACCCTGGCATTTGCCCTCCACATCCACGGCGTGAATCAAATACTCTGCGCAATAGCGTGCCAATTGGCCTAGCAGCCGCGGGGTGACGCATTCCCTGGTAAAGTTTTGCCAACGATCGGTCACGATAAAATAGCCGTCGCCACGGCGACGGCAGCTCAGGTCGAGCACAAGCCTTTCAGCGCCGATACTTTCCGATAATTGTTTCAATCGACCGTAATCAACCTGACCGCCGTGGAAAACCCATGACGTCACAATTACCGCCGATGCGCCGGCATCCAGCCACTTTCCGGCATTGTCGATGGTTACACCGCCGCCGAGCTGCATCCCTCCCGGCCAGGCAGCCAGGGCCGCCTCTGCGGCCTTTGTATTTCCGGGGCCGAGCTGGATGACGTGTCCGCCGTCCAGCCCATCGCTCCGATAACGTTGCGCATACCATTGGGCCGGCCGGTCCGCTTCAAAATTTGTCTGTAACGCGGAATCGGAACCGTCGCTAAGCGTACCGCCGACGATCTGTTTCACCTTACCGCCGTGAAGATCAATACAAGGACGAAACTTCATTTTACAGGTCTCTTCGGTTATTACTCCGGCAATTAAATACACCATTTTCCGTCATTCCGGCGAAAGCCGGAATCCATGAATGCACTGGATACCGGATCAAGTCCGGCATGACGGTAATGCGCTATTTAATTGCAGGGTTAATAGATCAGTGCCCATCCAGAAAAGGGCTATTTCTGGATGGGTACTAATAGAATCCACCTATCATGCCTCGAATTCAGCCCATCGGCAACCCCCTTTTTTGTGTTCACCGCCCGGCCTGCAACGGTCGTAGCGCAACCCCCCTTTGCCTTTTCCCACTATCGTTGTTAGAGTAATCCAAAGGCAATGCCAGATGTCGCCAGTTGCCAATGATCGGTTGCGGGTCTGGAAAAACGCTAAACTCTTTTTGAAAAACGCCGAAAACAGTACCACATCAAATGGATATCAGCCAAACGGCTTGTTTCATTGATCAGATCAGGCAATTGCAAAAAGGGTGAAATCATGAGCAACGATCTTCCCGTCATCGATATCTCGGAAGCCCTCAACCGCGCCATGGGGGATGTGGACTTCTTGCAGATGATGCTGGCCGAATTTCAACGTACGATCCCGGACTTCTTGTCCCGGATCAACCAGGCGCTTGAATTCAACGACATGGACAGCCTGGCCAGGGACGCCCACCAATTCAAAGGCACGGCCGCCAACCTGGGTGCAAAGATCATTGCCACGGTAGCACTGGAACTGGAGCAGATTGGAAAAACCGGCAATTCGAAAAACGGCGAATCCGCCTATGCCGAGCTGCAAGAGGCAGTGACCACCTTCAATCATCATTTGTCCCGGATTGAATGGTCCACCATCAACACTGGATGATTCCAATTATCATTAAATCAAGAAATTAAACTTGTAACCGGCCACCGTAATCCTTACACTAAAATTCGGATGACCCTGCGTGCACATTACAGCGCCGGCATTGCCGGCTCGGTTCTCCTCACTTCCAACCCTGTTTATTAACCTTTTTCGCGGAGGTTGTGCATCATGAAACGATTTGGTTGGCTCTCGTTGCTTTTGATCGTTGTGCTGCTGGCCGGCTGCGGTTCGGCTTATAAGGCCAAACCACTGCCCTTTAAATCACCAGCCGCTTACAACAATATGGTGCAGATTAACGGCGCCCAAATCGGCGGCCGGGCGTTTGCAGACCCGGAAATCGCTCGCGCCTCGTTTGGATTTGATATTCGCAGTGCCGGCATGCTGCCGGTCCAAGTGGTTTTCGACAACCAGAGCCCGAATGCGCTCGTCATTAACCCGGCCCAGACGTTTCTCGAAGACAACCAGGGCAACCTCTGGCCCGTTCTAACGGATCGTTTCGCTTATGAACGCGCCACTAAGTATGCGCAAACAAAACAAATATTCAAGGAAGGGGCCTACAGCGGTTTCATAGGCGCCACCGCAGGCACCATTATTGGCGCCGCCATCGGGGTGGTCAGCGGAGGTGACGTGGCCCGGGCCGCCGGAAAAGGGGCTGCGGCAGGCGCCGCTGCCGGATCAGTCATGGGTGGCGCTTCCGGAGCCGCCGCATCCAACGAAGTCCGCCAGCAAATCATGGGCGATATGAAGGACAAATCGCTGGAAAATAAAGATATTACGCCCGGCAACCTCTCCCATGGCATTATCTTTTTCCCGGGTGAAGCCAAATCCGCCAAGCAACTGCGTTTACAGCTCAAGGAAAAAAAGTCGGGAAAGTTGCATACGGTGTTTCTTAGGTTCTAGTTCTGAATTAAAGGCGAAATCAAATCCACCACATTCGGCTCAAGTGTGCGCCACTTGGGGTGCAGTGCTTTGGTACCGTGCCAGATGAAATCCACTGCCACAAATTTGGCTGGAATGTGATGCTGGTTCCGGTCTCCGTAGGTTGATTCGCAATAGTACTCCACAAAGATCATCCGGTTGGGATCAAGCTGGAATTTTTCAACAACTTGTGTGGCAATGTGACTGTTGCAGCTCCGCACCGAGACTTTTTTTAAATCATTTTTTGCATCGGGCAAATCAGAAGCCACCACCACCATGGGCTTAAGGTGAGTGATTTTTTGATCGTCGGACTTGTTAAGATCAAAGATCCGCAGCCGACATTGACCAGCGGCCAAATCCAGCAATCCTCCAAATCCTTTCCAAGAGAGAATATCATCATGTATCAGCATTGATTCTGAGTAATCCTTATATCGGCTGGTGCCGTGTTGATGGTTTAAGCAACGTTTTGGCATCTTATAACAAAATCCACCACCGTTGCACAATCCTAACCAAACGGTGCATAGAAAAGATGTCAGCCGGCAATATCAGGTTATTACTCCGGCAATTAAATACAACACCCATTGTCATTCCGGCGAAAGCCGGAATCCAGGCGTACACTGGATGCCGGATCAAGTCCGGCATGACGGCAGTGCTCATTTAAATTGCCGGGTTAATAACAACGCGTCAAAAGACCATACAGACGCAACAATTTGTCAGGAAGTTCCGTCACGTCCTCGATGACATGATGGTGGAATCGGCCATATAAATCATCCAGTCGGGGATCGCTGCCGATATTGACGGTTATGGCCTTGACATGAAAATTTCTTGCCCGCGCTTCCTGCACGGCTCGGCAGGTGTCGGCAATGGCGTAGTCGGATTTGTATCCAACATCATTTGGAAAACCATCGCTGAGAACGATCATCAGCCGTACGCGCGAGGAAACATCCTGCAACTGAGCGGCGGCATGACGCACGGCCGCCCCCATGCGCGTGCTGCGCTGGGGTTCGAGGGCTGAAATGCGGGCCCGGACGACATCGGTCAGCGGCTCTGCAAAATCCTTGATCCGGAAATAGTCCACGCCGTGTCGTCCGGTTCCGGAAAACCCGGCGATCGCGTACGCGTCACCCACGACTTGCAGCGCTTCACTGAACAGCACCAGTGCTTCTTTGGCGACGCCCAGAACAGTCGTATGGCCGCGCTTGACCGGATTGGCCGTCGAGCGCGAAAGGTCCACCAGCAATAGAACGGCCACATCTCTCTGGTGCTTGAGCCGTTTAATGTAAAGTCGCTGTGACGGGATCAGACCCGCCCGCCGATCGATGGCAAAGTCGATCAATGCCCGGTAATCAAACGCATCGCCTTCAGGCCATTGCCGCAATAATGCAATCCCTTCCGGTTTGAGAAATTCAAACGCCCGCCGCATTCTGACAACCAAACCGCGGTGCTTCAACAGCGTTTTGCGGTAGGCATCGCCATCGGCCGTGCTTGGCGCGTCGCTTTCATGGACATGTGCATGATTGTGCAGGTAGTCCTGCATATTGGCGTCCCATTCCGGATATCGAAACGCTGAACCGCTCTTTACCGGCGCCGGATCGGCAGCCACACCGGCGTCCCTGAGCAACGCCTCCAGTTCGTGGGAGGTCGACTGGATTGCCGCCCTGCTTGCGGCGCCGTCGCCGCCTCTGGCCAGAACCAACTGCTCGATATCTTCAGAACGGATCCGCCCTTGCCCTGCGTCCAGACACCGCCTCAAATCGGACCGGTAGACCGACAGACCGCGTTTCGACAGAGCTTCTTTGAGCCGTTGAAGGGTCGCTGCGGAAGCTGCATTTGCCCTACTGACCAGCTTCCAGTCCAGCCGTCTGCCAAACGGCGGCAGAAACGGTTCATCATGCGCCACAGGGTATCGGCAGAGATCGTGGAACAACCCCATGGCTCTGCAAACCAGATCGGCGCTCGATTCCACATAAAGAGGTTGCTCCCCGCATGCCGCGCCATGCATTACAATTTGCCGGACAAGCTTTCGCTGCCATTTCTTTTCCAGCACCGGCAAAGGCAATCCCAATACGAGATGGCCATACAATGCGGCCAAAACTGCGCTTATCCCACCGCCGGTGCAATAGTTAAACGCCTTGTGCAATTTCGGAATGACTTGCCGCATCAAGCCGGGATAATCGCGCTGCAGCCAATGGGCAATCCGGCTCTGTTCAAAAATCGCAAAAAGATCTTCAGCCAGCGTCGGCAGGCGAAACGACCGGACAAACATCTCTCCATCACAGGCTAAGGCGCGATTGCCGACACCGGTCGCGGCATCGACACAGCGGGCGACGGCAGAATATCGATCTGCCGCACGCTCCAGGTCAAAATCAAAGGTACCATATTCAAAATAGCCGGCCTCCAGTCGAACCAGATCCTTGTACAGTTCACTGTTGAGATCGGCGGAATCGAAATAGGAATTTTCATCGGCCAGATAGACGGCACTACCATCGGAACAGACCCACGAAACCGATGTCGCACCTGCGCCCAGATCCGACAGTGGCCTGACAGCTATCGATCGACCGACGCGAGCCTGGAGATAGCGGTTTAGCCGGCCTTTGATTCTATCCAGCGGCACTGTCTTTTGCATGGCTGCGCAATCATCCTGAGCGACCGTTGATGAAAGGCTGAGGTATTTGATGCCGGCATCGTCCGATTCGGCATAGCGCTCGATTGCGGTATCCACGAAGCAGCGCAGGGCGGACGCATCCAGCAGGTCGAGCCCCTTTCCAAGTCCCTCTAAAAAAGAATCCGCCAATCTCAAGTCGGTTTGCACCAAAGTGGTCAATGTCTCAATTTGGGCCAATCGTCGTTGCGGTGCGAAACCGCTGACGGCTTTGGGAAGCAGGTAAGCCATGCGCAGGCTCAGGTTATAACTGATCTGCTGTCGAAATGTAACCTTCAGCAACTGGAGATAAGCGGCCGCCGAGGCCTCGTCGTTTGCGGCCAGAAATCCGGTCAGCGCCTCCAGGGGTGCCGACAGGGTGTAAGTCCCCTTGGCCAGCATGACAGCAAGCGTCTGCTTGAAATCGGCAAGCAGTGTTTCGGACGCAGCGACGACCGCCGCGCTGAAGGTTGCAATCAGGCGTCCTAATGTAGCACCGGTTTTGGCCGCTTGGCGCACAAGATCCACATAGGCGGGCAAGCGACGGCTAAAACCGTTGCCGGCCAGCGTTACCAAACCGTCTGCGTAGGCTTCGGCCAGACCACGCTCCAGGCTCAACCCCCAAATGATCTCTTCGACAATGTTTTTCAACACTTCATCGTCCGGCAGCACAGAGACGGCGGCCAACTGCCCTTTAACCCGGACGAAAGTATCCGGATCGGCAATCTGCAGCCTGTCCAGTATTGTTAATCCTGATGCCATTGGTCTGTTTTATGGGCTGAAACGATTATCAAAACAAGTCCTGGATCAGGTCATCCAGTGACTCCTGGAGCCGCTCGTCATCGGTCAGGGGCAGACAGATGGCGGTTCGACAGGCATCCATCAAGGGAATCCCGCTGTGGATCAGTTGCGCTGCATAAATCAGCAGGCGTGTACTGGCCCCTTCAGTCAAGCCTTGTTCGCGAATATTGCGGATCTTTGCGCCCAAGGCCACCAGTCGCCGGGCCACGGATAGTTCGACCTTTCCTTCACTGGCCACTATTTGCGCTTCTTTGGCGGCCTCAGGATAATCGAACTGCAGCCCCACAAAGCGTTGCCGCGTGCTTTGTTTCAAGTCTTTCAGTACCGACTGGTACCCGGGGTTGTATGAAATCACCAGCGTGAAATCGGGGTGTGCGGCGAGCAGTTCCCCCTTTTTATCGATACTCAGCGTACGCCTGTCATCGGTGAGAGGATGAATCACGACGGTTGTATCTTTGCGGGCCTCAACAATTTCATCAAGATAGCAGATTGCCCCCATCCGCACTGCCTGGGTCAGCGGCCCATCGGTCCATACCGTCTCGTCATGTTTTAGTAAAAAACGCCCCAGCAGATCGGAGGCAAACAGGTCCTCATGGCAAGCAATGGTAATTAGTGGGCGTTTCAGGCGAAATGCCATGTGTTGCACGAAGCGCGTCTTGCCGCACCCGGTAGGCCCTTTGAGCATAACGGGCAGCTTGGCCTGATAGGCGGCCTCAAACACCTGGATTTCATTGGCGGTGCTCAGGTAATAGGGTTCATCCTCAATCAAATACGAGGCCGACACGGATGAAGTCATGAGTTTGGCTGCCTTTCAATTACGTTTCAATTGACAACTTGAACATAACGTATATATTGTCTCAGGTTTGCCGAT
>JASFGJ010000129.1:0-8874 GCA_050123815.1 Desulfobacteraceae bacterium | reverse complement strand
CCTTTTTGGGGTCACTGTTCGATGGCATGGATCGGTTTTCCATGTCCGGAAATAAGGATTCTTGCGTCATATATGTCCCTTAGCTGCGCCATCCGGCAGCGGCCGGCGGTCGGTTTGGGGTAATCTTCAAATCAATACCGCCATCAACTAAGTCTTTTTACATCCAATGTCAAGCTGGACGGCGGATCCTTCTGATGCTTGAAAATGTCGCTGAGGCAGTCCACCGTAAGGGGCTCTCAATTTGAGGGCGAAGGGCTCTGCTTTAGGGTTCGCGCAAAAAAATAAAGAATTGCTGCCACAAAATAGGCAGTGAATGGTGCTGTTTTGATCAATATGTAGCGTTGGAAGCAAATGCTATGGCTGCGAATATAACGAGCCACAATTACAACATGGGCCATCCAAAATGTGGGCGGAAGAACATGGCTGGAAGAAGGGAAGTCTTTCATGGCGGTCCCTTAGGATCGAAAATTGATAATAATATGAAAAACATGCCAATGTTGATGACTTGTTGCTTTATGAAACCAATTGCTCTTTTTTTGTTACATCCAGTGATGACGGGCGTGGACGAAGATTTGTATTGAAAGCACAATGGCAAAGTATAAGAAAATACTATTAATTTTTAAAGAAGTTGTTGACAAACAAAAAGGGTTATATTAGGGCTGAAGAGAAAGGATGATTTTTGTAACAATATTAATTTATTAAGGAGGCAGTATATGAAAAAAATCCAGACCCAACTAAAAGGCGTCGCAAAGCAAATGGCGAGTTTGGCTGCAAAGATCGAAAAGCTGAATGCGCAGCTTGCGAAAGCTCCGGCGGTTAAAAAAGCGGCTCCGGCCAAGAAAAAAGCAGCCCCAAAGAAAAAAGCGGTCGCAAAGAAAGCTCCGGTCAAAAAAGCAGCAGCCAAGAAGGCGCCAGCTAAAAAAGCCGACAAAGCCACCGTATTGGACTCTGTTATGGCGGTCATCAAGAAGAGCCGTAACGGTGCAACCATCGCGAACCTGAAGGCCAAAACAGGTCTTGAATCGCGGCAATTGAGCAATGCTCTATACAAGCTGAGCAAAAAAGGAATGATCAAATCCAAATCCCGCGGTGTATATGTGAAAGCCTAATCCGGCACCTCCATGGCATTCATTCGGTGGCGGCCACAGCGCCTGCTGTCGATTTCACTTCATGCCGACAGGAATCTTTCAGCGCTCGCTTACATCATTAGGAGCGCTGAATGATTCTTGCATCAATCCTTCCCAGCGTGCCTTCTACCTGAACGTCTCATATTTTTGGCTCTGCAAAAAAAATGTATTGCCATTTTTGGTTTATTTCTTATGATTGCCCACAATGAATAAATCAGACGGCAATTCCTTTCCCTATTTGAACATTTGACCATTGAGCGGTTTAACCAAATCAAATGGGTTGCACAATCGCAAATCGGCAATATTATAGCAGGTGTTTAAGCTTTTTTGATCTGCAAAAAGGAGATCGAAATGAAATACATGACCTGGCGCAAATGGTGTTCAGCAGGCAACGTTCGATATTTCGGCATCGGGTTGATTTTAATGCTTGTGTTTCCCATGGTGCAATGTCGATCAACAATGCCGGTCGTGTCGGAAACGAAAACTCCGGTGCTCGCTATTCATTCCCAATGGCCGCATCAAACAAGTGATTTGGATTCCGACCCCGATATTCTTTTTGGGGCGCTTGCCAATGGCGTGCGCTATATATTAATGGAGAATCAGACCCCAAAGGATCGGGTCAGCATGCATCTTTGCGTGCAAGCAGGATCGTTGCTGGAAAGCGAGCAGGAATTAGGTGCGGCGCATTTTCTTGAACACATGATGTTTAACGGTTCAAAGCATTTTCCTCCGGGTGAGATGGTTAAGTTTTTCCAGCGCATCGGAATGCAATTTGGGCCGGATGCGAACGCCCACACCGCATTTGATCGAACCGTTTACGACGTCCTGCTCCCCAAAGGTGATCCCGGCAGTCTTTCAGAGGGGCTTCTGGTCTTAAGGGATTATGCGGATGGCGCATTGCTGCTTCCGGAGGAAGTCGAGCGGGAGCGGAAAGTGATTTTAGCGGAGATGCGCTCGCGCGATTCAGCGGACTATCGTGCAATGAAGGCCGGCTTTGAGTTTGAGATGCCGGACTGTCTTGTCAGCCGTCGCTTTCCTATAGGCAAAAAGGCTGTTCTGGAGAAAATGGACCATCAATTGCTTCGAGGATTTTATGAGGCCTGGTACCGACCAGAGAGACTATTCCTCGTGATTGTCGGGGATTTCAAGTCGGATCAGGTAAAACCGCTAATCTCAAAACACTTTGCCGACCTTAAATCCAAATCGCCCGCACGCCGATTGCCTCAATTAGGGACTTTCTCGCATAAAGGCCTTCGGGCTTTTTATCACCACGAAGATGAAATTGGTGCCACGACGATTTCTATCGGAACCTTACAGCCCGAAAGGCCGCCCAAAGACTCCCGAAATTGGCAGCGAGAGCAGTTGTTGCGCTCTTTATCCCTGCAAATGATGCAAAAGCGTCTGGATCAATTACTGCAACAGCCCTCCAGCGTGCTAACTTCGGCCTCCGTTGGGGGCGGGTATTATCTTCAACACCTGAAATATGCCGAAATTCGGACGATCTCAAAGCCGGAACATTGGAAAGACTCTCTATCACTGATTGAGCAGTCACTACGAAGAGCGTTGCAACATGGCTTTACTGAATCTGAATTGAACTGTGCAAAAAATCAATTGCGCTCACAAATCATACAAAGGATCCAGCAGGCCGGTACGCGGGACAGCAAAGCGCTCTCGCGGCAGATCATAAACAAATTGAGCACCTGGCAGGTCATTCAATCTCCGCAACAAAATGGTGACTTGCTTCTGCCGATGTTGGAGGCGTCTACCGTCGATGCAGTCAATCGGACGTTTTCAGAATTGTGGTCTGCCGATCATCGGCTGATTTTGGTAACCGGAAATGCTGACCTGACAGATCAGCCTTTTACACCCGAAGCACTGATTCGAAATGTTTACAGCGCAAGCCGGACTCAACAGGTACAGCCGTACGCAGGTCTTCAGGTTGCATCTTTTCCTTATCTTCCGGATCCGGAGAATACCGGGGATATCGCTGAACGTGTGGTCGTCAATGATTTGGGGATTCATCGAATTGTCTTTGCCAATGGCGTTCGACTCTATTTGAAGCCGACCACGTTTAAAGCCAACCAGGTTCTGGCGGCGATGTCTTTCGGAGGAGGTCATCTGAGCGAACCGGCCGACCAGCCGGGGCTTGCGAAATTAACTGAAGCCGTCGTCAATGAGTCGGGTTTCGGCGGTATGGACCGCATGGCTCTGGAAGATGCTCTGGCGGGCCGGTTGGCAAGCACGCGACTGACCATTCGTGAGGGTATGTTTGTGGTCAAGGGAGAGGCCGCTGCCTCAGAGATACCGCTTTTATTTCAATTGCTGTATACCTTCATCAAAGATCCTGGGATGCGGGAAGATGCCAGAAGATTATCGCTGAAGCGCTTTGAGCAGGAGCATGAGCGCCTGTTGCACAGCACCGAGGGGATGATGCAGCTTCACGGTCATCGATTTCTCGCGGGAGGAGACAGTCGGTTTGGGACACCTGCCTGGTCTGAATTGCAGCAGCGAACCCTTGGTCAGGTCGAACAATGGTTTGGGTCGCAATTGCGCCAAATGCCCCTGGAATTGGCGTTAGTGGGAGACTTTGATCCGGAGGCAGTCATTGCCTTGGCTGCTCGCTATCTGGGATCGTTGCCGAAACGAAACAGCGGACCGGTTTATGCAAAGGATCGGCGACCTGTTTTTCCTTCCGGAAAATCTTTGGACCTGGCGGTTAAGACCGAAATATCGAAAGCATTGGTGGTCGTTGCCTATCCCACCGATGATTTCTGGGAGATTAAACAGACCCGCAGACTCGCGGTGACGGCAGATCTCTTTTCGGAACGATTGCGGCAGCGAATCCGTGAACGTCTGGGGGCGGCTTATTCACCTTATGCCTACAACCACTGCAGTCGCAGTTACCCCGGCTACGGTCTCTTGAAAATTATCATTCAACTGGATCCCAAGCAGGTGTCCAACATCATCCAAGAAGTCCGCTACATTGCGGATCAAATGGTGGATCAACATGCCGATGCGGATGAATTTCGACGCATTCTGGATCCCACCCTGACCCAAATAAAAGATTTTCGGCAAACCAACTCCTATTGGTTGAACAACGTTTTAACCGGTGCTTCGCGGCATCCGGAGCAATTGGATTGGTCACGCTCCTTTGCCAGTGATTATGCGTCCATCACTGCTGCCGAGGTCAACGCTGTGGCGCGCCAATATTTAGACAATACCAAGGCGGCCACGGTGGTTTTCATGCCCGAAGACAAGAAAAACGATGGATAATAGATATGGACACAACACTATCGGCTCAGAATTTGGATGTGAGTGAGCCAGTGCCGAAGCGGCACCACAGGGTTTAAATCCCAATGCAAATGCCAAAGCCCAAATACCAAATGAAGGTATTGTATGGATGAATGCGATCTGTTATGCATCTAGGTTGCACCTTACAGATATGCCTACTGGACAGAGGAACATTTAATGGATGCACAAACACAAATATCCCCAGGCTATATGAGCAGCCTGTGGAATTTTTTCGCTTCGGTAAAACTCACGGTGGTGGTGTTGCTCTCGTTGGCAATTCTTTCAAGCATCGGGACCGTGATCCCTCAAAATCAAAGCCCCGAGGAATATTTCCGCGCGTTTGGACCATTTCGCTACCGGCTCTTTTCAACCCTCGATATTTTTGACATGTACCACGCTTGGTGGTTTCAATTCCTGATCATGATGCTGGTGGCCAACATTATCATCTGTTCAATCGATCGATTGCGCATTACTGCGAAGGTTATTTTCGTAAGGAAACCAACGTTCAACTTGAGCAGCTTTCGCAGACGCAAAACGCGTAAAGATTTTACGATAAATGTCGATAGCGGCACTGTTCGAGAGACCTACCAATCGATCCTCGCCAAGCAATTCGGATACTGTACCGTAGTGGATAGTGGCAAAGGGTTCGCGGTGACGGCTGAAAAGGGCCGTTGGACCCGACTCGGTGTCTACGGTGTGCACTTGAGTGTTGTGGTGTTGCTGCTCGGAGGACTTATTGGTTCGCTGCTCGGGTTCGAGGGGTATGCCAATATCGCCGAGGGTGAAACGGTTTCGACGATCCAGATACGCAATTCGAGCGTGAGTCGCACGCTGCCGTTTGCCATCCGCTGCGACGATTTCGAGGTCCAGTTCTATGACACCGGGGCGCCCAAATTGTTCCGGTCTGATCTGGTTCTGTTGGAAGATGGTCAGCCGGTCGCGGAAAAATCGATCATTGTAAATGATCCTTTGCGGTATAAGGGCATCAATATTTTTCAATCCAGTTACGGCAAGTTGGACCAGCCCGCCCCGGCCGCCGAACTGCCGGAACGAGTTGAGCTTCAGTTCGTCAGCACCGCTTCCGGAATGGTCTATACGCGGTCGGTCAAAGCGGGACAGCCGGTCGAAATTCCCGAAGGGCTGGGGCGATTTACAATTCGTGATTATCAGCCGGCGGCCAAATTCATGGAGATGGCCATCGGTCCGACGATCATTGGGACCCTGGAGGCCACGGATGGTACCGAGCAGCAGCTGATGCTTCCCATAAAATTTCCCAAGTTTGACACCATGCGCAGGGGCAGCGTCATCATATCCGTGGTCAAGGAGTTTTCGACGGCCGAGCAAGCCTATTTTACTGGGTTGCAGATCACCCACGACCCCGGTGTTGCAGTCGTCTATATCGGCTTTATTTTGATGATCGCAGGCTGCATCGTTACATTTTTCATGTCGCATCAGCGGATTGTCGTTGAAGTGTTGCCCGATCGCGGTGGTGCCAAGGTTATGGTTGCCGGTACCGCCAATAAAAACAAATTTGGATTTCAACAGAAACTGGAGCGCTTGTCTGAAAAACTGGCAGGTACCGATGTCGGTTCTTAGGCTTCACTATCCCACTTAATAATAAGGTGACGCATGACATATAATTCACAAATCATCTCCATCGTGACATTTGTCTATGGGCTTGCCGGGGTGCTATATCTGGCGGCATGGGTGTTTCAAAAAGATCTGCCCGGAAAACTCGCCACATGGGTGACCTGGGCCGCCTGGCTGGGCAATACGGCCAGCATCTTGTTGCGCTGGTATGAGTCCTATCAAGTCGGGGAGGGGTACGGCCATGCGCCGCTTTCCAATCTGTTTGAGTCACTGGTCTTTTTTGCATGGATCACAGGGATTCTCTATTTGGCGATCGAGCATCGCTACAAAAACCGAGTCATCGGCGCCTTTGCCATGCCGTTGGTATGTCTGGCGCTGGCCTATGCTTCGCTGCGGACCGGGAGCGAGATCAAACCCTTGATCCCGGCTTTAAAAAGCAACTGGCTCATTGCCCACGTGATCACCTGCTTCATCGGATACGGCGCTTTTGCCGTCGCTTTCGGCATCAGCATCATGTACTTGATCAAAAGAGAGCGGGGCACGGATACCGGAACCGGAATTATCGACCGCTTACCATCGGCCAGGTTGATGGATGAGCTGAACCACCAGCTGATCATGTTCGGTTTCCTGTTCCTGACGGTCGGGATCATAACCGGCGCCGTGTGGGCCAACTCCGCTTGGGGGCGTTATTGGGGGTGGGATCCCAAAGAGACGTGGTCGTTTGTTACCTGGCTTGTCTATGCTGCCTTGCTGCATGCACGCCTGATGCGCGGTTGGCGCGGCAATCGCATCGCCATTCTCACGTTGATCGGGTTTGCAGCCGTGCTGTTCACCTATTTCGGAGTGAATCTATTGCCTGGGTTGCACAGCTATGGGGCCTCTTAACCTGTACTGCAACATTGGGGTTTATTAGTCTTTTATCTTGACAAATCAGGACGTGACAGATAAAAAAAATCCTTTTCCTGGAGAGGATTAGGTTGATGTTTATCTGCCCTGACCGTAGGTAATTCAAGTCGGGCGAATGGCCCGTTTGATATATTGCGGGAAGGCCTCTTTCCACGTCCTTTCGAAGACGGACATTGGTCTTTCCGGTGGTGGAGTCGGTATAGCGAATTGGATTCCCAAAAAAGGAAGATGGCATGTCCATGAGCAGTAATGCAGATCCAAAGACCAATGAAGTAACCGAAGATGCCGCTCAGGCATCGCCTGCCCAAGCCTCCTCCCACGACACTGCCGGAGGCGGCGCCCACATTCTGCTTTTTTTCATCCTTGGTGTCGTACTGAGCATGGTTGTCGGATGGGTGGTTTTCCCTGAAATTCTCTATTCAAAACAAAATCAGCCCGTTGATTTCAACCACAAGCTGCACCTGGAAGAGGTGGAAGACGGTTGCGCCAGTTGCCACTTCTTTCGCCAGGATGGCACTTTTTCAGGTGCGCCGCGTCTCGCGCAGTGTATCGATTGCCACGATGAGTTGCTGGGCGATAGCGAAAACGAGACTGTTTTTTACGAGCAGTATGTGGCCAAGGAGCGCGAAGTGCCGTGGCTGGTTTACTCCCGCCAACCCGATTGTGTCTTCTTTTCGCATGCGGCCCACGTCAAGGCCGCCGAAATCTCATGCGAAACATGCCATGGGGATATCGGCGCATCCGAGAGTCTGAAACCCTATGAAGAGAACCGGATTACCGGTTATAGCCGCGATATTTGGGGGCACAGTATCGGCGGTTTCAAACACCATACCTGGGATCGAATGAAGATGGACGATTGTGCCGAGTGTCACGAGACAGCCGGCATTCATGATTCCAGTGTGCAGACCGGTCGTGACGCTTGCTTTGTTTGCCATAAATAGCGGTGGTGAAAATCACCCATGGCAATTTTAAAAGAGCGATCATTGTCCCTTTTTATTGACCACCGATGAGCAATGCATATTGAGGTAAGTGTATGAAACTGTCCAGGAGATGCTTTTTATCCTTTGTTGCCGGCGGCGCTGCAGGTACGGCGTTGTCCCCGTTGCCTTGGAAGGTGTTGGATGACGTTTCCATCTGGTCTCAGAACTGGCCGTGGACACCGGTCCCGCCCGATGGCGAAGGCACCCATGTCAACTCCACTTGCACCCTCTGTCCCGGCGGATGCGGCATCACCGTCCGCAAAATCGACGAGCGTGCGGTGAGGATTGAAGGTGCGGAAGGCCACCCCATCAATGACGGCGGCATTTGCATGCTGGGTCTTTCCGGGCTGCAATTGCTTTATGGTCCGACACGCATCCAGGGACCGCTGAAGCGGGTTGGTGAGCGTGGCCAAGGCCGCTTCAAATCAATTACCTGGCGCCAGGCCATCAAGGAAGTCGCGGATAAACTGGCCGAGATTCGATCCCAGGGAAATCCTCAGTCGGTTGGATGTATCGCGCCCAAGTCCGTGGGTACGGTCCCCCAGTTGCTCAATCGATTGATGCGTGTTTACGGCTCGCCCAATTTCTTCCGCATGCCCAGCGTTGAAGATGCATACGAGGCGGTGCTTCATTTAACGCAAGGCGCTGACGGCTATGCCGGCTTGGACGTTGAAAATGCTGATTTTATATTGAGTTTCGGCAGTTCGATACTGGATGGATACGGATCGCCGGTTCGCATGTTCCAGGCCAACAGCGCCATAAAGGATAAAAAGGGGCAGGTGGTCCAAATCGAGCCGCGTCTGTCCAATACAGCGGCCAAAGCAGACACCTGGCTGCCGATTGTCCCAGGCACGGAGACGGATCTGGCTTTGGGTATCGCACATGTTTTAATTGCCAAACAACTGGTGAACCGGGCGTTTGTTGCAAATTCGGTCGCCGGGTTTGAAGCGTTCACCCAGATGGTAAAGGAACGCTATACA
>JASFGJ010000128.1:0-8881 GCA_050123815.1 Desulfobacteraceae bacterium | reverse complement strand
ATCTCATACCACACACTCTCCTCTTGCACGCGGACTGTCTCTCTCCTTACCGACTCAGCGATCATTTCGAATTCTTGCTGCGTTGCCTTCTCATAGAAATGGCATTTACTGGATTCTCGAGTGACCGGAAGGAAAAATACCTTTCGATCATCTGAGCCGAGATATTCCGGCTGTACTTCATCGCAAGTATCGCCTGCCTTTGCGGTGTTATGACAAGGTTGGGACCTGAACAAACGATGTGGAGCCCTTTTACAGGGTGCCCATACGGAGAGGCCATCTTGCAGAAAGCCGTCAACATTTTAACGTTGTGGATCGCAATAGCGGTCGGGCCGGCGCTGATTGTGCTGATGGCTGTGGGAGTCATCTTTTGGAACCGGGCACTGCGCAGGGTCATCCGACGGCAAACGTCGCAGTTGCAACACGAGCTCGAAGAACGAAAAAAGACGGAACAGGAACGCTTGACAGCGTTCCAACCCTTATTGATGATGCACCGCAGCCTGCTTGAGAGCGAGCAGCGCTATCGCATGGTTTTCGAAAACTCGCCGGTTTCGATCTGGGAGGAGGATTTCTCCGCAGTCAAGACCCTTCTCGACGACCTGAAAAATCAAGGGGTAACCGACATCGAAGCCTGGTTTGATCGCCATCCCGAAACGGTGCAGCAGTGCGCGGCGTTGGCAAAAATCATTGATGTGAACCGGGCGGCACTCGCCCTGCACGGAGCGGCAACCAAGCAGGAGTTGCTGGCCGGTCTGGTCCATACATTCACGCCGGAGTCGTTCGACACCTTCCGGCGGGAGCTGGTCTGCCTGTGGAACGGAGAGACTGAGATGACCGCAGACGCGGTGGTCAAGACACTGGCAGGAGACCCCCGGCACGTGACCATCTATTTCTCCGTGTGCCCCGGTCACGAGGAGACGCTTTCCAAAGTCGTCGTTTCGCTCATCGACATCACCGACCGCAGGCAAACGGAGGAAGTCTTAAAAAATACGGCCACGCGCCTCAATGAAGCGCAACGTCTGGCCCATATCGGAAATTGGGAACTGGATCTGACAGATAATGTTCTCATCTGGTCCGATGAGATATTTCGGATATTCGAAATTGATTCCGACAAATTCGGCGCTTCTTATGAAGCTTTTCTAGATGCCGTCCATCCCGAGGATCGGGATGCGGTCAATTCAGCCTACACCACCTCCCTGGAAACCCGAACGCCCTACGCCATCGAGCACCGGCTTTTGTTCCCCGACGGACGGGTCAAATACGTCCACGAGCAGTGTGAAACATACTATGAGGGTGATACGCCCGTTCGGTCCATCGGCACTGTGCAAGATATCACCGAACGCATCAGGGCAGAAGAAAAAATTACAGTGTCGGAAGAACGGTTGCGATTGACCCTCGAAGCTACCCAAATCGGCATCTTTGACTGGGACCTCGAGAATGACAGCTGGTACGCCTCGCCGCAATACTACACCATGCTCGGCTACGAACCCAAAGAGGGTATGGGGGATCGGCAGGAATGGCTCGAGCGGGTGCACCCGGATGACCGGACTTTTGTCGAAGCAAAAATCCGGGAAATGCTGGCCGGGAATCTCTCGGCGGATTCGCCTCCGGCATATGCATACGAGGCAAGAATGCGCCACGCCGATGGCACCTACCGCTGGCATCAGGTCAAGGGATTCAACGTCAAACGCGACCAACAGGGGCGGGTGATGCGGATGCTCGGGATCAGGAGGGATATCACCCAGCGCAAGACGGCCGAAGAAGCGCTCCGCCGGCTCAATAGTGAACTCGACCGCCGGGTGTTGGATCGCACGGCGCAATTGGAAGCCGTCAACAAGGAACTGGAAGCCTTTGCCTATTCGGTATCATATGACCTCCGGGCGCCGCTGCGCCATATCGTGGGCTTTGTGGAGCTGCTGCGAAAGAGCGCCGGAACCGTCCTGAACGAGCAGAGCCGGCATTATATGGACACCATTAGCGATGCCGTCCAAAAGATGGGCCAGTTGATCGACGATCTGCTCTCTTTTTCCCGCATGGGGCGCCGGGCGATGGCGTTCCAGCAGGTGAACCTGCGGACGATGGCGCGCGAGGTTATCCGGGAATTTGAACCCGACACCGCGGGCAGGACAATCGCGTGGCACATCGGCGACCTCCCCGCAGTCGAGGGCGATATTTCCATGCTGCGGATGGTGCTGGCCAACCTGGTCGCCAATGCTGTGAAATTCACCCAGACCCGGGAAAAGGCCCGCATCGAAATCGGATCGCTGCCCGGCCGGAACTCCGAAGCCGTTTGTTTCGTGCGCGACAACGGTGTGGGATTTGACATGGCTTATATGGACAAGCTGTTCGGCGTATTCCAGCGCCTGCACCGGCAAGAAGATTTTGAGGGCACCGGCATCGGGCTGGCCACTGTGCACCGCATCATCGATCGGCACGGCGGCCGGACCTACGCCGAAGGCAAGCCGGACCGGGGCGCGGCCTTTTACTTTTCACTGCCCACCCATTCAAATGGGACTGGAACTGAAGAATCTTAGGTTCGGAAAAGAATGAGGCGGTACACCCTTCTTTGCGCAAGGAGCGATGCAAGATGGATGCTTTGATTCATATCCTGCACCTGGAAGACGATCCCATGGATGTGGAGCTGGTTCAAACCAGGCTTGAGGAGCACGATCTAGCCTACCGAATCACCCGGGTCCAGACCAAGGCGGAATTTGGTACCGCCCTGAGCGAAGGCGGACTGGATATCATCCTTGGCGATTACCAGCTGCCCATGTACGACGGCATGTCCGCGCTGCGACTGGCAAAGCAGCGGCGGCCGGATGTTCCGTTTATCTTCGTCTCCGGCACTATGGGCGAAGAGGTGGCCATCGAGGCGCTGACCCAGGGCGCCACCGATTATGTTCTCAAACAGAACCTGTCAAGACTCGGTCCGGCCGTTCGGCGGGCGCTGCAGGAGAGCCGGGAGCGGCGGGATCGCCGGCGGGCCGAGGAGGCCCTGGCGCAAAGTGAGATCAAAATGCGCTGCATCCTGGACTCGGTGGATGAAGGGTTTATCGTCATCGACCGGGACTATCGCATTTTGTCTGCAAACAAGGCCTTCTGCAATTTGGCTGACCGGCAGGAGGACCAAATCATCGGCAGGCTGTGCCATGAAATTGTGCACCACAGCCCCCTGCCCTGCTTTGATTCGGGCAAAGAGTGCCCCGTCAAACGCACCTTTAAAACGGGAACGGGCCATGCCGCCTTTCATACCCACAAGGATGTATCCGGCGCCCAATATCATATGGAGCTCAAGGCCTACCCCATGGTCGATACCTCCGGAACCGTTACGGCCGTCATCGAGACCATCAACGATGTGACGGAGAAGCGCAAACTGCAAGAGCAGTTGGTTCAGTCACAGAAATTGGAGTCCATCGCCCGCCTGGCCGGTGGTATCGCCCACGATTTCAACAACATGTTGAGCGTCATCATCGGGCACTCCGAACTGGCCATGGGGCAAATGAACCCGTCCCAGCCGCTTTTCAAGAACCTGCGCGAGATCCGCAAGGCCGGCGAGCACTCCGCCACTTTGGTCAGGCAATTGCTGGCCTTTGCCCGCAAACAGACCGTTGCGCCAGTAGTGCTCGACCTGAACCAGACCGTAACCGGCATGCTCAACATGCTGCGTCCCTTGATCGGTGAGGATATCGATCTGGTATGGCAGCCGGCGGAGCAGGTGTGGCCGGTCAAGATAGACCCATCCCAGATTGATCAGATCATGGCCAATTTGTGTCTCAACGCCCGGGATGCCATCGACGGCGTCGGCAGGATCACCATTGAAACAGGCATGGTCGCCTTCGATCCGGACTTTTGCGCTCTCCACCCGGAGTTTGCCCCGGGCGAGTATGTGTCGCTCACCGTCAGCGATAACGGGTGCGGTATGGATCAGCAGACGATGAGCCAAATATATGAGCCCTTTTTTACCACCAAGGAGATCGGAAAAGGAACCGGTCTCGGGTTGGCCTCGGTCTACGGCATCGTCAAGCAGAACAGCGGATTGATCAACGTCAACAGCAACCCCGGACGCGGCACCACCTTCACACTCTACCTGCCCCGGCATGCGGCTGAAAGCGTAGAGAGGCGAAGGCACGACCGGACGGTACCGCCGCCGGGCGGCCACGAAACCATCCTGCTGGTGGAAGATGAAGATTCGATTCTGGCCATGGCCGAATTGATGCTGGGAAAATTGGGATACCGGGTATTGTCCGCTGCGACGCCGAGTGAAGCCCTTTGCCTGGCCAAGGAGCACCATGAGCAAATCCGTCTGCTCATCGTCGACGTGATCATGCCCGAAATGAACGGCCGCGATCTGGCAAAGAAAGTGGAAGCGCTCAGTCCGGAAATAGGGTGTTTGTTCATGTCCGGCCATTCGGGCGACGTCATCGCACAGCACGGCATGCTGGACCAGGAGGTCCATTTCATTCAAAAACCCTTTTCCATACAGGCCCTGGCCGCTAAAGTGCGGCAGGTCCTGGAGGCCGTCTGAACAATGCCGCAACATCAGGATTGGGAAAAAGCAGATAGACGCATTCTTGGACATATCGCGGCTTTGGCAAAACGGCACAGGAAGAGTGACATATGAATACTCTGACCGGATTGGGCAAAAAGACCATTTTTATTGTCACAATGGGATTACTTCTTTGCGCCTTACCGCCCTACACTTATGCCCAGGATAGTAATGGGCAGCGGCCCGAGAAGAAAACAGTTCTGCTGATCAGTTCGTACCATCCCGGCTTCCCAACCTTCTTCCAACAAATAGACGGCATTAAAAGCGAATTTGAAAACAGAAACATCGCTCTGGACATCGAATTCATGGACAGCAAACGGTTTTATACCGAGACCAATCTCGACAATTTTTATCGGGCCATCGCTTACAAATTATCCAAAACAGAAGCGTACGATGCGATCATCGTCACGGATGACAACGCCCTTACCTTTGTCCTCGACCATCAGTCCGAGCTTTTCGACAACATTCCCATTGTGTTCTGCGGCGTCAACAACGTGGACAAGGCCCTGGCCCAAAACGAGAATTCCCATGTGACCGGTGTGATTGAAGCGGTCTCGATGGTGGAAACCATTGAGCTGATGATTGAGTTGAATCCCGATGTCGCCAACATCATTGCCATTGTTGACAAAACGCCCAGTGGTCAGGGAGACCTGGCCACATTCTACCAAAGCGCCTCGCAATTCGCCGGTGTCGCGTTTTCAGAAATTTCGCTGGCGGAGCTGACCTGGACCGAATACATGGAAGCCTTGAAAAGAGTAGCCAAAGATGAGGCGGTCCTTTTGCTTTCGGCCTATCGGGATAAGACCGGCGACACGCTGACCTTTGACGAGAGCCTGGATTTGATCACTGAAAACCTGGGCGCCCCCCTTTACCACCTCTGGTATCACGGCATGGGGGCCGGGGTCCTGGGGGGAAAGCTGATCTCCCACTTTGAGCAGGGCAAAACAGCAGCAAAAATCGTATTGCAGATCCTTGCAGGAACGCCTGTAGAAGCGATCCCCGTTCTGAACGAAAGCCCCAACAGGTACCTTTTTGACTACGCAGAATTGAAACAATTCGGCATCGCCAAGTCCGCCCTGCCCCCAAAGAGCATCATCATCAACGAGCCGCGGACATTTTACGCCAGATACAAGGGTTTGATCTGGATAACCGCTACCGTTGTTGCCGTCCTGCTCCTGCTGGTCATTCTGCTGAGCATCAACGTGTTCAAACGCCGTCAGGCGGAAGAAGAGATTCAAAGACACCACGATCAGCTTGAAAATCAGGTCAGGCAGCGCACGACGGAATTGGAAATTGCGAAAAACAAGGCGCAACAATATCTGGACATCGCCGGCGTTATCCTGGTTGCCATTGATGCCGATCGGCGCGTCACCCTGATCAATCAAAAGGGCTGCGAGGTCCTGGAAGGCACTGCCGGAGACATCATCGGAAAGGACTGGTTTAAGACGTTTATTCCGGTAAATATGCGCTCGGATGTCATCCAGGCATTTCATCGGCTCATGGCAGGGGAGATCGAACCGGTCGAATATTTCGAGAATCCCGTTTTAACGCAAGGCGGCCGAGAGCGGCTGATTGCCTGGCACAATTCGCTGCTCAAAGATGATGGCGGGAATATCGTCGGGACCCTCAGCTCAGGAGAGGACATTACGGAACAGAAGCGTGCCGAAAAACAGATCACAAGCCTGAATCAGAATTTGCTGCACCGAACCGCCGCACTGGAAGCAGCGAACAAGGAACTTGAGGCCTTTGCCTACTCTGTCTCCCATGACCTGCGCGCGCCGCTGCGTCATATCCAAGGCTTCCTGGAACTGCTTGAAAAGAAAGCGGCAGCCGCGCAAGACGAACAGAGCCGACACTACATGGAAACCATTTCCGACTCGGCCAAAAAAATGGACCTGTTGATTGACGATCTGCTCTCGTTTTCCCGCATGGGGCGCCAGGAGATGGCGTTCCAACAGGTGGACCTGCGGGTCCTGGTGCGCGACATCATCCACGAACTCGGGCCCGATGCCGCAGGCAGGACCATTGATTGGCGTATCGGCGATCTTCCCGCAGTTGAGGGCGATGCGTCCATGCTGCGGATCGTCCTGGGCAATTTGATCGCCAATGCCGTGAAATTCACCCGGCCCCGGCAAGCGGCCCAAATTGAAATCGGATCGCAGCCCGGCCAAAACTCCGACACAGTGATTTTTGTGCGGGACAACGGCGTCGGGTTCGACATGACCTATGCGGACAAACTGTTCGGCGTGTTCCAGCGCCTGCACCGCGCCGACGAATTCGAGGGCACCGGCATCGGACTGGCCAATGTGCGCCGCATCGTCGCCCGGCACGGCGGGCGGACCTGGGCTGAAGGGCAGGTAAACCGGGGCGCGACATTTTACGTTGCACTGCCACAAAACTGAAGCTTTTGGAAACCAACGAGAGGGCCGGGAAAACGAATATGAAGCTGTTAACCTTTTATCTGAACGAGGAAAGCTATGCCATACCCGTGGCGGACCTGACCGAGGTGAACCGAATGGCCGGTATTCGGATCGTTCCCAAAGCACCGGAATATGTCGTGGGATTGCTGAACCTCCACGGGGCTGTCGCACCGGTTCTCAACCTGAAAAGCGTATTGCAGCTATCGCCTTGGCAGCCGGCACCCCAATCCATGTGGATCGCCGTCAAGCACCACGGCATAATGGTCTGTCTCGTCGTGGATAAACTTGACCGCATCATGGAGGTGCCGCGCCGCGTACTCGATGAAACGCCGACGCTTTCAAAGGGTGTCGAGACCAGGTATCTCAAGTGCTGCGCCCGAATTGAGAATGCCATCGTGCCGGTACTGGCGGTTGACGATCTGTTGGACGAAAAAAAGAGCGAGGTGCTGGCCAAGCTCCTGAACAATAGGCTTTAAGATACCAAAACCAGGATGCGGTAAGCCATGGACCAGGCACAAGACAATATCATCCGTTTTTTAACGCAACGATCGGGATTGCTGTTAAATGACGCTAAATACCCAAAGGCAATTGCCTTTGTGCGAACGCGAATGCGCAGCATCGGCTCGCATTCTCACGACGCTTTTTTACATTACATCGAATCTTCACAAGGAGCCGGTGAAGTAACACGGTTCATGGCAGCTTTTGCCGTCGGTGAAACCGCTTTTTTCCGCAATGCCAATCACTGGAGGGCCTTTCGCAATCATGTACTGCCGGGCATCATACAAGGAGAAGCCGGCACCCAACGGCGATTGAGATTTTGGTCGGCCGGCTGTGCCACCGGAGAAGAGGCCTACACCCTGGCCATCTGCCTGTGGCAAGAACTTCAACTCCCCCAACAGTGGGACATTCGGATTGCAGCCACGGACATCGACACCGAAGCGCTTGCCAAAGGGCGGGAAGGGATCTATTCCGCTTACGCTTTCAGGGGTGTCGATATAAACACCCTCGAGGATCACTTCGATAAGGCAAACCATCGATACCGCATAAAGCAGCGGTATCGACAAATGGTCGATTTTGGCGAGCTGAACCTGGTGTGCGAAGGTCAATATCCGGAAACTATTGGACGGTTCGACGCTGTTTTCTGCCGCAACGTGCTGATGTATTTTCGACCGGAGCCGGCCCAAAACGCCATCAAAAAGATCGTGGGTCGCCTCAATGACGATGGGTTCCTTTTCCTGGGGCATGCCGAGGGCAGTTTGGCACCCCGAGATATACTGTCACCCACTGCGTGTTGCGACACCTTTATCTACCGCAAAAAAAGAAAGGGAGAACCTGCCAAAGCGGCGGTTCCTCCCTCGCCCGGCATCTCTTCCGGCATCCCGTTGGGCAAAAAAGAAAAAAAACAACTTCCCGGAGCGCCGCTGCGATCTCCCGGCGCCGCCCCAATTGTTACCACCCGGGCAGAACCGGGCGGACCCGAACCAATCGGTCGCGACACGGATGCAACCGCTGATCCTTACAGCGAGGCGTTCAACCACTATGTCCATGAGGATTTCGACAAGGCCCTTTCCATTTTGATGAAAGACGATGCCAAGGAAGAAAAGCGCTTGCGGAAGCTGCTGTTGATGGGCCTGATTTTTTTCAACCGTTCGGATCTGCGCCAGGCGGAAACCTGCCGGCGGCAGGCGCACCAACTATCCCGGACGTCGCCCGAAGTCTATGCGCTCGAAGCCATGATCAAGGCGGCGCAAGGTGATGATGAAGTGGCCATAAGAGCGAATCAGAATGCCATATTCCTTGATAAGGGATTTTTCGCCCCCAATTTCGCACTGGCCCATCTCCATGAAAAACGGGGAGATGCGGCAACCGCGAACCGCTATTTTGCCAATGCACTCAAGGTACTGGACACGGATGATCA
>JASFGJ010000127.1:0-8897 GCA_050123815.1 Desulfobacteraceae bacterium | reverse complement strand
AGCCTCTGAACGGGCAGTTCTGGATGCAGATCGAGGAGATCGAACGCGGCAGCTATCCCAACCCCAAGGTCTCCTACATTCCAAAGCCCTGCATGCACTGTGCGTCCGCCCCTTGTATGGATGCGGCCAAAGACGGTGCGGTCTACCGGCGCGACGACGGCATCGTGATCATCGATCCGGAAAAGGCCAAAGGCCAGGATGCCATTGCTGCCGCCTGCCCCTACCGGGTGATCTTCTGGAATGCCGATGCCCAACTGCCCCAAAAGTGCACCATGTGCGCCCATCGCCTTGACGAAGGGGCGAAATTGCCCCGCTGTGTGGAGTCCTGCCCCACCGGCGCCCTGGTCTTCGGCGATCTGGACGACCCCAAGAGCGACATCGCCAAACTGGCGGCCAAGGCCGACATAGAAGAAATGCGACCGGAGTTCAGCGCCGATCCTTTGGTCAAATACATCGGTTTACCAAAGCGGTTTGTGGCCGGCGAAGTCGTCTTTCAGGACAACCAGGGAGAATGCGCCCAGGGGGTGACGGTTTCGCTATCCGGCGATGGTGTCGACCTTGAAACCAAAACCGATCTGTTCGGTGACTTCGAATTTGAAGGCCTGGCCAAGAACGAAATATACCGGCTTCGTATCGATGCCCAGGGCTACATCACCCAACAGCTCGAGTTGAAAACCTGTAAAGATGTGAACCTGGGCGAAATTGTCCTGGAACCGAAATAGTGTCCAACCAGAAGATTAAGGGAGAGGTGAGCCAAGAATATATACATGGTGTATATAGGGGGGGGGGACCGCCTCTCTCTTTTTCTCCTTAACAAGGAGGATAGGGGATGATCAGTGTAAAAGATGCCCAAGGCACGCAATATGACGCCGCCAAACACTCAGAAGTATATGGTCTGCAGAAAATCACCGAGGCCCAGTCCAAACGGACGACGGTCTGCTACTCTTATTTCCAGCCCAACGGCGGTGCGGAAATGTCTTCTTCTCCAAAGGAGAGGGTCTACTATGTGGTCAAAGGCTCCATCACCGTCTGCGGACCCGACGAGAAGCACGTGCTCAACGAAGGTGATTTGATCTATATCGCGCCGGGAGAAGAGCGGGACATGGTGATCAATAACGGAAAACCGGCGGAGGTGCTGGTTTTCATCGTAACACCCTAACCAAGAGTTCAAGGTTCAGGGTTCAACGCTCACTGATGAGAGCCGGTCGGTATGTTTCATGATCGACCCCTTTTTTGAATGAGGAGATTTAAAAATGAAAGATATGTTTAAGCTGGATGGAAAAATTGCCATCGTTACCGGCGGCGCCGGCGGCATCGGAGAAGCATTGGCCATGGGACTCGGAATTCACGGAGCGACGGTTGTGGTCTCCAGCCGCAACCAGGAGGCCATTGAAAAAGTGGCCAAAGAGATAACGGAGGCATCCGGTAGCGAGGCCATCGCCATTGCTTCGGACGTCACCGATGAGAGCTCTGTGCAAAGTATGGTGGATCAGGTCATGCAAAAATACGGTAAAATCGACATCCTGGTCAATGCCATGGGCATGAACGTCAAACGGGATGCCTTCGAATATCCCATGGAAGATTGGGACAAGTTGTTCGCTGTCAATGTCAAGGGCACCATGATCGCCTGCAAAATCATCGGCAAGGTCATGCGGGAGCAAAAAGCAGGGGCCATCGTCAATCTTTCTTCGGTTCGCGGAATCCGCGGTTACACCGGCGGAAACACCGGTTACTGCGCCACCAAAGGTGCTGTCGAGCTCATCACCAAAGCGCTGGCCTTGGAGTGGGCGCCCCACAACATTCGGGTCAACGCCCTCGGACCGGCACTGGTGATCACACCGGGCACCAAGCACATTGCAGAAAATCCAGAGTTGGCCAAAAAATATGCTTCGGCGGTACCGCTGGGAAGAATCGGCATGCCCGAAGATATGGCCGGTGCGGTGAACTTTCTGGTATCCGATGCCGCCAGCTTCGTCACCGGCCAGACCATCTATGTGGATGGGGGATTGACGGCTGCCTAATTTGTTATGGGTTGGGCCTGTTTCGCCGGTTTAGCCGGTTTGCCAGTGAGCCCATGAATTATCGTATGGTACGATGTTTGAAAGACGTATGCATTTGTTCTCTCTCCCTCAAGGGAGAGGTTTAAGAAAGAGGTTATCATGACAATTACAACGGACCCATATTCAGGCCTGCAGTTGGTCGAACTCAGTCACGAGTGGGGCCATGGCGTGCCATCCTACCCCGGGCAGACGGACGTGAAAATGTTTCGCGCCGTCAAACATGCCCAGCACGGCGTCCTGGCGTGGAAAATCAACACCGTCATGCACACGGGCACTCACATGAACGCCCCCTTGCACATGGTCCAGCGTGCCGCCGATTTGGCTGAGGTCCCCGTCGACCGTTTATTCGGCAACGGTGCTGTTTTAAACATTCCCAAAAAGAGCTGGGAAGTCATCACGGCCAACGATTTGGAATCGGCCCAACCCGGAGTGCAGAAAGGCGATATCGTCGTGATCGTGACGGGATGGCACCACAAATACTCTGACGGGTTGGCGTATTTCGGGGAGTCACCGGGATTGTCAAAGGATGCCGCCGAGTGGCTGGTGCAAAAGGATTGCAAAATGGTCGCCGTGGACACCGCTCAAATCGACCATCCGCTGGCCACTTCCTTGGGACCCCATCGCGGTGGGCCTTTCATGAACCGTCTGGTGGGGGCCTATCAGGAAGCCACCGGTTTGGATCCCAAAAAAGAGCATCCCGAGTGGAATGTGGCCCAAAAAACTCTTTCCAGCGCGGGTATTCCGACCATCGAGCAGGTTGGCGGCGATGTGGATCTGCTGGTCGGTAAAAGAGCCACCTTTGCAGCAATTCCTTGGAAGTTCAAACACGGCGATGCCTGCCCGGTCAGGTTTGTCGGTATGATGGACCCAACGGGTAAATGCCGAATCGATAAAGGCGATGCCTAAACCATTAACGTCACAGGATGGGGAAAATGAGCCTGCAAATATACGATTTAACTCATACGTTTAAACAACACATGCCCGAATGGCCTTCCAGCCCGGGTGTCAATGTCACCATCGACAAATTTCATGCCAAAGACGGGGTCTACCAGGTGAACTGGGAAGGCATCATGCACCGCTGCACCCACATGGATGCGCCCATCCATGTGACCGAAAACACCCCCGGAATCAGCGATTATCCCTTGTGGCGGCTGTGCGGCACCGGGGTGGCCGTGTCGATCCCCAAAGGCAAATGGGGGGTGATCACACCCGAAGATCTGGAAAATGCCACGCCCGAGATCAAAGCGGGCGATATCGTCATGATCAATACCGGCTTTCATCACAAGTGGGCCGACAGCGATGAGTACTTCGCCTATGGCTGCGGTATCTCCGGGGCCGGCGCCCAATGGCTGGTGGATAAGAAAGTCAAATGTGTCGGGTACGGCTGCCAGGCCAACGACCATCCCATTGCCACCAAACTGGTGGATCACGGCCTCGGACCCTCCCAGCCCCATTTGATCGAGGAGTACAAGGCGGCCACCGGTCGGGATCCCAAAGAGGATTTCCCGGACTGGGAGCCGGCACACAAAACATTGATGGTCAAGGGCGGCATCCCCGGCATCGAAAATGTGGGCGGAGACCTGGACAAGGTGACCGGCAAGCGCTGCTTTTTCATGGCGTTTCCGTGGCGCTGGACCGGTGGAGACGGCTGCATCGTTCGCATATTGGCCGTCGTCGATCCGGATCAGAGTTTTCGGTTTGAAACCGGACAATGAGACTGCAAAACTCTGTTGGTTGAGCCAGTTGGCCGGCTTAACCGGTTAGGCCAGTTCAAGGAAAAGCATTCGATATTGATCCTTACTACCGGCTCAACCGGAAAACCGGCATAACCGGCATAACTGACTAACTCAAATGGCTTAGCATGCGGGATTAGTGATAGCATGCTGAAGGAGAAACCATGATAGTAGACGACATCCTGGCAAAAGCCAGGGAACAGCGGCGAACGGTCTTAACCGAGATCGAAGCCAAACAGATTCTCAGCGAGGCCGGCATCAATTGCACGGACACCCGCCTGGCCGTCACCAAGGATGAGGCCGTGGCAATCAGCGATGAGATCGGATATCCGGTTGTTTTAAAAATTTCTTCGGTGGATATCACTCATAAAAGCGATGCCGGTGGGGTGAAGGTCAACCTGCCGGATAAAGCCGCGGTGGAAGCAGCCTATGACGAGATCATGGCCTCCTGCACCGCCAAACATCCGGATGCCGATATTGAAGGCATTGCGGTTCAGGGGATGGCGAAAGTGGGTACCGAAGTCATTCTCGGCATGACCAATGACCCCTCGTTTGGGCCGGTGCTTATGTTTGGACTGGGCGGCATTTTCGTAGAAGTGTTAAAAGATGTTGCCTTTCGAATTGTACCGCTCGAAAAAAACGATGCATCCGAAATGATCAAGGAGATCAAAGGCAAAAAATTGCTGGAAGGATATCGGGGAGAAGATCCGGCCGACATACCCTGTCTTGAGCAGATGCTATTAAAACTTTCGCAGCTTGTCGATAAAACAGAGGGTGTTGCCGAAATCGATATGAATCCTGTTTTTGCATATAAACAAGGCGCTGTTGTTGTTGACGCGCGAATAATTTTAGCAGCAACTTAATCTTAAAGATAAACATATAAGGACAATTCAGCCATGATGGAATTATTTTTTAAACCAAAATCGGTTGCTGTCATCGGCGCCAGCGCCGCTCCCGGAAAGCTGGGCTATGTCATCGTAAAAAATATCGCCGATAGCGATTTTGCCGGAGAGGTTTATCCGGTAAATCCGAAATCGGATGAGATTTTAGGGTATAAAGTATATCGCAGCGTAACCGAAATACCCGGTGACGTCGACCTGGTTGTCACGGCGCTTCCAACGCCAAAACTGACGGTGGCGACAATAGAACAATGTGCTCAAAAAGGCGTTAAAGCCGTCATTATCGAGTCTGCCGGATTCGCCGAAATGGGCGGTGAGGGCAAAGTTTTTCAGCAGCAAATCGTCGATATCGCCAAGAAGAACGATATCCGTGTCATGGGGCCCAACTGCTCCGGGATTGTCTCCCGCGATATTGTCACCTCAATCTACCCCATGACCAAAAAAGTTCCCAGGGGCAACGTGGTGCTCATCGGACAATCGGGCCTTTTAGCGGCCGGGATGGCTTCGGATATCGTCGAAAATGAAAGCCTGGACGTCAGCAAAGTATGTTCCATTGGAAACAAATGCGATGTCAACGAAAATGACTTGTTGGAATACTTCGGCAATGAAGACGACATCGATGTCATTTCAATGTATTTGGAAACCGTCACCGATGGAAGAAATCTAACCCGGATTGCCAAGAAAGTTGCCGCTGAAAAGCCGGTTATTTTTCTCAGCGGGGGCCGCACGGAAGCCGGCGCCAAAGCCGCCATGAGTCATACGGGCAGTATTGCCAGCAACTCCAAGATTGTGGAAACGGCCATCAAACAGACGGGCATGATCATGGCGGATGATTTTACGGAATTAAAAGATTTCGCCAAGGTTTTTTCCACCCAACCGCTGCCCAAAGGCAATCGTGTCGCGGTGATCACCCTGGCCGGCAGCGTCGGTGTCAATGTTTCCGATCTGTGTGCCAACGTTGGTTTGGAACTTCCCAAACTGACACCGGAAACAACCGAGAAACTAAAGGATATGTTCGACACGCCGGTAGGAAATCCGGTTGACCTCTATTTCAGCGTCACCAAAATCGGTTTTACCAAAACCCTGGAAACCACTTTTCCCGATGCCTTCAGAGATCCGAACATCGACGCAGCGGTACTGATCCTGGCCGGTTTCGAATATACCCAGGAAGCGGTTCAAAAAAAGATCATTCAGAAAATCGTCCGGGATGTCGGAAAGCCGGTGGTCGTCTGTATGATTGTCGGATACAACAAATACAAGCATGTGATCATGGACGAACTTGGAAAGGACCTGCCGGTCTTTCCTTCCTTGATCTCCGGGGTAAAAGCCTTGAGTAAATTGTGCGAGTACGGTATCCGCCAACAAAAAAAATCAGCCTAAGGGGGGATCGTATGGCCTACGAAAATATCATTTTCGAAAAAGAAGAGAACATCGCCGTCATTACGTTTAACCGTCCCGAGGCGATGAATGCCCTGAACAACCAGACCCGGGCCGAATTTGCCGCCGCCGTCGCCGAGGTGGCCGCCGACGACGAGATCAAGGTGCTGATTCTCACCGGCTCTGGCAAAGCCTTTGTGGCCGGCTCCGACATCAAGGAGTTCAACAAGACCACACCCTTTGCCGCTCATAACATCAACCGGCTGGGCGAGATGGTGGAAAAACTGGAAAAACCCGTCATTGCCGCGGTCAACGGCTTCTGCCTGGGCGGTGGCTGCGAGATCGCCATGGGGTGTGACATCATCATCGCCTCGGAAAAGGCCAAATTCGGCCAGACCGAGATCAATATCGGCATCATCCCCGGCGGGGGCGGGACCCAGCGCCTGCCGCGCTTGATCGGCGCCTGCCGGGCCAAGGAGTTGATCTTTACCGGGGATATCATCAGAGCCGAAGAGGCCGACCGCCTCGGCCTGGTCAACCGGGTGGTGCCCATGGATGATTTGATGACTGCGGCCAAAGAGGTGGCAAAAAAGATCGCCACCAAAAGTGCTGCGGCCCTGAAACTGGCCAAAACAGCCATCAACCGCGGCATGCAGACCAATTTGGAAAGCGGTCTAAGGTACGAGTATGAACTCTACAGCCTCTCCTTGAGCCTGGAAGACAAGGCGGAAGGGGTCAATGCGTTTCTTGAAAAAAGGGCGCCGAAGTTTGTCGGCCGTTAGAAGAATTTAGCATATATCAGGATATTAACTAGGAGAATGAAACAATGGAAAACATGGCAAATAAGGTAGCTCGGATACCGAATTTAGTCGACTGGTCAACCGGCGAAGTCCGCTTGATGAGCGCAAAATGCAACTCTTGCGGAACTTACTTTTTTCCGAAGGAGCACTATCAACATCGCCCCGGCTGTTCGAGAGAGGGTGTGGAAGATGCCCTGCTTCCCAACAAAGGCAAGCTGGCCAGTTATACCATTCAATATTATCCCTGTCCACCGCCGTTTAAGACAGAGAAAAAGATCACCCCATACGGTATCGGTCTGATTGAGTTTGAAGCGGAAAAAATCCAGGTGACCGGCATCATCACGGAGACCGATCTGAAATCCCTCAAACTGGGGATGGAAATGGAAACCACCACACTGACGATGTTTACCAATGATGAAAAACAGCAGGTGGTGACCTGGGCGTTTCGGGCCGTTCAATAACCGATTTTAGCATAATCATAAGAAGGGATAACTACCATGAGAGATGTCTATATTATAGGGACCGGGATACACCCCTGGATGGGTTTTTCCGAGCAAGTGTTCGCCGATTTTGCGGCGGTGGCGGTCGACAACGCGCTGAAAGACGCTGCCATCGAATGGCAAAAGATTCAATCTATCATGGCCGGAATTTTTATTTACGGCGGAAACGCCGGTCACCTTTCCGGTCAATATCTGGAAACCATTTTTGGCGAAACCGGTGTGCCGGTGGTCAACGTCTACAACGCCTGCGCCACCGGTTCCGCCGCCATTCGCATGGCCTACAACAGTGTCGCCGCCGGCGAAACCGATACGGCCCTGGCCTTTGGCGCCGACGTATCCCCCAAAGGATTTCTGACCGCCAAATCGGACAACGCGGTTCAGGACAGGGACGTGATCCGCTGGAAAATGGGCGCCATGCCCAATCCCATTTACTGGGCGCTGGAATGCCGCAAACGGATGGAAAAATACGGCACCACCGAAGAGGATCTGGCAATGGTCAAGGTCCTGATGAGCGAGTTTGGCTCCAAGAATCCGGATGCCCGCTTTACAAAAGCTTACAGCTTGGAAGAGGTGATGAACTCGGTCTATGTTTGCGATCCGCTGAGACTTTACATGATTTGTCCGGTGAGCACCGGCGCTGCGGCGGTTATCGTTACCGCCGACAAGGAGTTGATCAGCAAAGCCGAAAACCCGGTTAAGATTAACGCCACCACCATGGGAAGCGCCATGTACGGTGACCCCACCATTCGGATTTCCGCACTCTCTTGCCCGGCCGTTGCCGAAGCCCCCATGCTGAGCGAAAGCTACTCGGCGTCCCAACAGGCTTATAAAAAAGCCGGCATTGGTCCCGAAGATGTCGATATACTGGAACTGCCGGACAACAGCTCATGGCACTACCTGGTCTATCTGGAGACCTGCGGGTTCTGCAAAGAGGGAGAAGCGGACAAGATGCTGCGGGACGGCGAGACCAAACTCGATGGAAGACTGCCGGTAAACCCAAGCGGCGGATTTTCCTCGCACGGCGAGGCGCTTTCGGCTCAAGCGCTCTGGCAGGTCATCGAATGCGCCAACCAACTCAGAGGAAGATGCGGAGATCGACAGGTGGAGAATCCCAAAGTTGCCATGGCCCAGACCTACGGCCTGATGGGCAACAGCGGTACCACGATCATGTCTATCTAATGCCGTCAGGCGTTTATTAGTCACGAAGATATAAAGCAGGGGCGCGGAGATCCGCGCCCCTGCTTTTTTAAAATGCGACTGCACTAAACCACCGGTGTTTTAATAATTGAAAACGGAATAGCATGCTCTATCATATCATTCAGAAAGGAGGGGCGGTGAAAAATAACCATCATGCAATATTTTTGTCCCATGGCGGAGGACCTTTGCCACTTCTTGAAGATGAAGGGCATAGAGAGATGGTTGACTGTTTAAAAAAAATTTCCGCTGCGATAACAAAACCATCTGCTATCCTTGTCGTAAGCGCACATTGGGAAGAAACCATTCCCACCGTTACTTCGGGAGCGAACCC
>JASFGJ010000126.1:0-8912 GCA_050123815.1 Desulfobacteraceae bacterium | reverse complement strand
TCAATTGGGGACCAAAAAAGATATAACAAACGGCCCCAATAGCCAAAAATGGCCCGAACGGAATAGCCAATTTCATTCCCTTGCGGGCTCTCACCATTATCACGAGCCCGACAAGGGTCCCGGTCAGTGATGACGCCATGATGGTAAACAACACGCCTTTCCAACCCAGAAAGGCGCCGATCATGGCCAATAATTTAATATCGCCACCTCCCATGCCATCTTTACCTGTAAATAGCTGATAGCCCCAGGCAATAGCCAATAGCGTACCGCCTCCGGCCACTATCCCGATTAACGCATCGGACCAACTGATGTCCGGCATCAGAAAACTGGCAGCAAAGCCAATGGGAATTCCAGGCAGCGAAATCGTGTCCGGGATAATGCGATGATCGAGGTCGATAAAGGTGATAACCAGCAGGGCGCAGATGAATACAAAATAGATCAGGCTTTGCCAATCCAGACCAAAGCGCGACCAGAGGATCATGGCAAATCCACCGGTGAGCAATTCGACGATGGGATAGCGTATCGATATCGGTGTCTTGCAATTGCGGCACCGGCCGCGGAGCAACATCCAGCTAATGACCGGAAGGTTATCGAACCATCGAATCCTCGTACCGCATCCGGGGCATGAAGATGGCGGCTTGGCGATGGATGATCCCAAGGGCAGACGATAAATGCAAACATTTAAAAAGGAGCCGATGCAGAGCCCGAACAAGAACGCATACCATTTGAAAAAAATCGGCATCATTAAATTCCAATCTGGTCTGTGCCATACCGACATATCCCCGGCGGTTGCTTACCCTAATGCCGCAAAGGCCAATTTGTTGATGCAACATTAGAGTCTCCTTGTAGGAGGCTTTAGTGAAAAAATCAAGATAGATATTGTCAAAGCAAACTTTTGTCTTATAATAGGTAGTTGATCTTACTTGGAATTCATTACGCCGCGCCATGGTTTCGGCATCTGTTTGGAATAGTTGCTAAAACCCGACTGCAGGTTATAGATCGGAAAGTGATGGCGGCCTCTGCTTGAGACCCAATGACAGAACATCCTGGGTCTCTTTTATTTCTATGGCGTTCGATTTTGGTGACAATCACCATTGCCAGGTAAGCGAAAATAGAGTTTGTGGAAAAAAATATCGGGCTGTCGCGCATTTTTGGGCACATCGGTACCCAGCGCTGGCGGTGAGCTGATAGAACTAGAACTGATTTCAACATTTGGGGAGTTATAATGGCCGAAACGGATAAGGACGATCTTATCAGTATCATCGAAGAAGATATTGGCGATGTCGAAATTCCAACCACCTTGCCGCTGCTGCCGGTGCGGGATGTGGTGATTTTTACCGATATGCTGCTGCCCCTGTTTGTCGGGCGCGAAAAATCAATCCGCGCGGTAGAGTCCGCAATTGCCGATGAACGGTTTCTTTTTGTCGTTACACAAAAAGATCCTGCCATCGAAAATCCAAAAGCTAAAGACATTTTTCGGGTCGGCACGATCAGTCGCATCTTGCGAATGCTCAAATTGCCGGATGGGCGCGTCAAGGTCCTGGTGCAGGGGTTTGCCAAAGCTCGCATCAAACATTACACTCAAAAGCGGGCGTATTATCGGGTTTCGGTCGAGATTATGGACGAGCCTGAAGAGAGTGCAGCCGGTGATATAAAGCTTGAAGCCCTGATGCGTAATGTGCGGGATTATTCAGAAAAAATCCTGGCCTTACGGGGCGAGTTCAGCGGTGATGTCGGCAATATTCTCGACAGCATTGATGAACCCGGTAAATTAGCCGACCTGGTCGCCTCCAATCTGAGACTGAAAATTGAGGAGGCGCAGCAAATTATCGAGTTGATCGATCCGGTCGACCGCCTGAGAAAGGTCCACGATCTATTATCCAGGGAACTGGAATTGTCGGCCATGCAGGCCAAAATTCAATCCAACGTCAAAGATGAGATCTCCAAGAGCCAGCGAGACTATTTTTTACGCGAGCAGGTGCGGGCCATTCACAAAGAGCTCGGAGAGCTGGATGAAAAAGCTCAGGAGATCGAAGAGTATACACGGCGAATCAAGCGGGCCCGTATGACCCAAGAGGCGCGTGCCGAAGCGGACAAACAGTTGCGTCGCTTGGAGCAGATGCATCCGGATGCAGCTGAAGCATCTGTGATCCGTACCTATCTGGACTGGCTGACCGAGCTTCCCTGGCAAAAAACCACAAAGGATCTTCTCGATATTCAGCAAGCGAAAAAAGTTCTGGATCGGGATCATTTCGGGCTCGATAAGATCAAAGAGCGGATCTTGGAATACCTGAGTGTCCGGAAGCTCAATCCAAACATCAAAGGCTCGATTCTCTGCTTTGTCGGTCCTCCCGGTGTAGGCAAGACGTCGTTGGGGCAGGCGATTGCCAAAGCCATGCGCAGAAAATTCGTGCGGATATCTTTGGGCGGTATTCGGGACGAAGCTGAAATTCGGGGGCACCGCAGGACATATATCGGTGCTATGCCTGGAAGGATTCTGCAGGGCTTGAAAAATTGCCGTTCGAACAATCCGGTCTTTATGATGGATGAAATCGACAAGGTGGGTGCCGATTTTCGCGGTGATCCGTCATCAGCCCTTCTGGAAGCTCTGGACCCGGAACAGAACACGTCGTTTTCAGATCACTATCTCAATTTGTCATACGACCTGTCCAAGGTGATGTTCATCCTGACCGCCAACGTTACCGACACCATACCGTCGGCCTTGCTCGACCGCATGGAGGTTATCCACCTGTCGGGCTACACGGAAGACGAAAAGGCAGCTATTGCGGAGAATTATCTGATGCCGCGCCAGTTGAAAGAAAACGGCCTCAAGGCACGACGCATGAAGATCAGCAGCGGTGCCTTGCATCGGATTATCAATGAATATACGTCCGAATCAGGGCTTCGGAACCTGGAACGTGAAATCGCCAAGCTGTGCCGCAAAGTCGCCCGCAAAATCGCAGAAGGGCAAAAAGGACCCTTTTTCATCACCCGGGCAAATCTGGATAAACTGCTGGGCGTACCCAAGTACTATCCCGAGCTTGATCAGGAGCCAAGCCAGGTCGGGCTCTCCACCGGTCTGGCATGGACCCATGCCGGAGGAGAGGTCCTTTATGTCGAAGTCAGTTTAATTCGCGGAAAAGGTGAATTGATCGTGACCGGACAGATCGGTGAGGTGATGCAGGAATCGGCGCGTGCGGCGCTGAGCTATGCCCGGGCCTATCTGGATAAAAAGAAGATCAAGCCCACTGTTTTCGAAAATATGGATATTCATATTCATGTGCCGGCCGGCGCTATCCCCAAAGATGGGCCCTCGGCCGGAACCGCCATTGCCACAGCCCTCATTTCCGCAGTGACGAAACAAGCCGTAAACAATGAGGTGGCCATGACAGGAGAAATAACATTGCGCGGCCGGGTCCTGCCCATTGGCGGCCTGAAGGAAAAAGCGCTTGGCGCGCTGCGCGCCGGCATCAAGACCGTTATCATTCCGGCAAAGAATAACAAGGAGTTGGTGGAAATACCCACCACCATCAAACGCAAGCTGCAATTCATTGCCGTACAGAATATGGATGAAATATTGGATCTGGCGCTGGTTGAAACGCCGAAAAAGCGTTCGCGAAGCACCAAACGCGTTTCCCGCAAAACATCCAAATCGAAGCGTTAACCGCCATGCGTCTGCTTGCCATTGATACAGCCACACCGATCTGTGGTGTCGCACTGGTGCATCACGGGTCGGTCGAGGCTGCGGTCAGCCTGGACACCGGTCAGACCCATACACGCACGATTATGGATGCGATCATGTCGACCATGCGCTTTTGTGGAATCGACCTGCAGCAGATCGATGGCTTTGCTGTGACGCAGGGACCCGGAAGTTTTACCGGATTACGCATCGGTATCAGCACGGTCAAAGGTTTGGCCACGGCTATGGACAAGTCCATGACAGGCGTATCAACCTTGGAGGCGTTGGCCACTCAGGCCTACACAGAATGCGAGCTGATCTGCCCAATGATCGATGCGCGGCGCGGAGAGGTTTACTGGACACTTTATCACAGGCAACAAGAGCAGCTGGCGCCCCTTTTGCCTGAGCAGGTCGGGCCGGCTGATAAAGCGGTCGAGCAGATCGATGGTGCGTGTTGTTTTATAGGAAATGGTGCTTTGGCCTATCGGCACACGTTTGAACCGCTTGTCCATGCGTCCAGCCAATGGGTATCGAAAGATGAGAGCCGGCTGAGTCCTGCCGCAGTGGCCCGAATTGGATGGCGTTTGTTCCAATCCGGGCAATCGGTTGACCCGGCCCTCTTTGCGCCGGTCTATCTGCGCCAATCGGATGCTGAAATCAATTTAAACAAACGTCTCAGTTGTTGACATGCCAGCCGAAAATAGATATTTCTATTAAGTTTCCATAATTTTCTTAAACCCTCTTGCGCCCTCAGGCCGAGAAGGTTACACTTGCTGATAAGGATGGAACTTGAGGGTCGTTCTGGATCTGTTCAGATGCCCTGCTGCAGTACAAAATATGCCACAGACCTGCATAAACGATAGCGGTACCTGTGGCAAAGGAGTAGGAATGAAGCTCAAAGGCACCAGCAAGTTCAAGTCCGATCGATTTCGTCGTGGAGCGTACCTGCTGCCCAACTTATGCACGGCAATGAACATGTTTTGCGGCTTTTACGCCATGATCGCCGCCGTCGACGGCAAATTTATCGCGGCGGCCTATGCGATCCTGATTGCCGGAATTTTCGATAATTTAGATGGCAAAATAGCGCGTGCCACCCAAAGTACGAGCCAATTCGGCGTCGAATTTGACAGCCTCGCGGATCTGGTATCTTTCGGGGTTGCTCCCGGCGTTCTGATGTACTTGTGGGCATTGGAGCCACTTGGGCGTATCGGATGGCTTGCGGCATTTCTGTTTGTCGTGTGCGGTGCTTTGCGACTGGCACGGTTTAACACTCAGGTGGCAACCGTCAGCAGTGAGCATTTTGTCGGATTACCGATTCCGGCCGGAGCAGGCATGAATGCCGTCACCGTGTTGTTTTGTAACAAATTGGGTTTGGTGGCCCATCCACTTTCCATTCTGTTGATGCTCTATTTGCTCTCGTTTCTGATGGTCAGCACCATGCGTTACAGCAGTTTCAAGCGGGCGGAGGTGATTCGCAACAAAAGTTTCAATGCGCTTGTGGCTGCAATATTGGTCTTGATTTTCATTGCTGCACAGCCATCCATCGCACTGTTTCTTATTGGAGTGATCTATGTAATTTCCGGTCCAGTCTTGACCTTGCGGAATCATAAGCTTGCAAAGCATCAAGCAGCAAATGCAGAGCAAGACGAAGATCAAAGGTCAAGTCCCGTATAAAATATCTTAACGTCTATAGGATGAGCACAATTCAGATTGGCTGAAAAAGCCAAAGGGGTGGCTATTTGCTGATTAAAGCCTATAGCAAAGAATAAATTTTAAAGGAGTAGACAATTTGGAAAAAGTCCCCATTACCCGCAGCGGATACGAAATCCTGCAAAAAGAGCTGCGGCAGCTGAAAACAGTTGAAAGACCTGAAAATATCAAGGCTATTGAAGAGGCCCGGGCCCACGGAGATTTGTCCGAGAATGCCGAATTTGAGGCTGCAAAAGAACGTCAGGCCTTTCTTGAGGCCCGCATCAGCGAACTGAGTTACAAGCTGAACAATGCTGACGTTATCGATCCTGACAAACTGCCCAAAGACAGGGCGGTTTTTGCCAGTCGGGTTGTGCTTGAAAATGTTGATACGGGTGAAGATGTTGAATATCAACTGGTTGGACCAGAGGAGTCGGATATCGACAAAGGCCGGATTTCCATAGCATCGCCGCTGGGAAGGGCCATTGTCGGGCGCAGCCCGGGAGACGAAATATCCCTGCAGGCGCCGGGCGGCAGACGGGTTTACGAACTGGTCGAGATCTTATAGCAGCGTTATTTGAACTTGACGGTGTTGCAAAAATGCCATATAAATGTAGATTTTTGGCAACCCTGTAACAAATCAGCGGAGGATAGTGTGGCACGTATCACCATAGAGGATTGTTTAAAACGAGTTGACAATCGATTCCGATTGGTACACATGGCAGCTGCCCGGGTTCGTCAGATCCGAGAAGGTTCCGAGTATTTGGTCAGCTCACCCAAGAACGAAGATATCGTTGTCGCCCTGCGCGAGTTGGCCGCGGGTAAGGTTTTGGAAAGACAAAAAAAAACTGAATAGCAAACGGCGCTATCCGATACGACGTTGCCTCGGCACAGTTACACATACAAAGCACTCAATCGTGTCATGGGCAAGGCTTTGCATGATTACGGGATGGTGCAGGACGGCGACCGCATCGCCGTAGGCCTCTCGGGCGGTAAAGATAGCTGGGCACTGCTCTGGTTGTTGGCTCAGCTGCGGCAGCGGGCGCCGCTGACATTTAAACTCTTTCCCATTTATATCGATCCGGGATTCAAGGATGGACCTGCGGAGGTGATCGCGGCATTCGGGCGTCGTATGGGATTCGAGGTGGTTGTCGAGCACACCGATCATGGTTTGGTAGCGCACAGCGATGCCAATCGTGAAAACCCATGCTTCTTATGTTCACGCTTGAGACGCAAACGTCTGTTTGAAATTGCAGATCGCATGGGGTGCCGCAAACTGGCTTTAGGCCATAACAAAGATGATTTGATTGAAACGTTCTTTCTCAATGTCTGCTATGCCGGAGAGATCAGCACGATGCTTCCCAGCCAGCCGTTTTTTAACGGTGACTTGACCGTGATACGGCCGCTGGCTTATGCAAATGAATCGTCGCTTCTGCAATATGCAGATGAAATGGGGTGGCCCATCAATCCCAATCCATGCCCCAGCGCCACAAGTTCCAAGCGCGGTGAGGTGAAACAGGTGCTTCGCCGGCTGTATGAAAGCAACCCCAAGATAAAGGGAAATATTTTTCGGGCACTTCGGCATGTAAAGCCGGATTACCTGCTCAAATGACACATGCCGCGACACGTATGTTATTGGCGATTTAAATAGAACAAGATCAAATGAAAGACGTTCAAAACCAACGCGACACTCGCAACATACCCATCGATCAGGTGGGTATCAAGAATCTGCGATACCCGGTCACGGTGCGGGACCGCCGTGAAGGCCGCCAGCACACAGTGGCCTCGATCAATATGTATGTGGATCTGCCTCATGAATATAAGGGGACCCACATGAGCCGTTTTGTGGAGATGCTCCATTTGCTGAAAACAGAAGTATCACTTCAGGGATTTTCCGAGCTTTTGGAGCAAATGAAGAAGCACCTCAACGCCGCATCGGCCCACATCGAGATCTCTTTTCCCTACTTCATCGAAAAAAAAGCTCCGGTCAGCGCCGCACCTGGATTGATGGACTATACCTGCCGAATCATCGGTACCAGTAACGCCGATAATGAGATCGATCTGGTTTCCGAGGTCAACGTTCCCATTTCATCCGTCTGCCCATGCTCCAAGGAGATCAGCGACAGCGGTGCGCACAATCAGCGTGGAGAAGTCAGGCTGCAGACCCGTTTTAATCGCTTTATCTGGCTTGAGGACATGATCGAATTGGTGGAGGCCAGTGCATCGTGCGATGTCTTTTCGGTGCTCAAGCGGGTGGATGAAAAAAAGGTAACGGAAAAAGGGTTCGCCAACCCAAAATTCGTCGAAGATATCGTCCGCGATATAGCCTCACACTTAATGCATGATGACAACATCACCTGGTTTTCGGTTAGTGCTGAAAACTTTGAATCCATCCATAATCACAGCGCCTATGCGCATATTATGAGTGGACCTGAGCCCATCTAGTGTTGTGTCCCGGAAATAGCTGGTAAAATGGATATTGGCCATGATAGCCGAGACGGCACCGCGGCATTCAAATCCCAATGTCAAAGCCCAAATGTCAAATTAAGGTATTCTACCGATTTAAGATTTAATCGGTCCCCATCCGCCATTTGACATTTGGATTTTGGCATTTGATATTTTGGTCGAAACAATAAGAAATGAAAATGTCATCTAATTCCGGGGCACAACACTAGTGTGGGATGACCTCTCCAAAATTTCATCGATGGCCGCGATAAGTCTGCGGACCATGGCCTCCTGATTCTCCTTTTCCGAGGCCGACGTAATCGCATCCACGCCGTTATAGGTGAATGTCCAGTCCGGATCATCGGCGGTCATGAAGAAAACCACATTTCGGTTTTGAGACTTGCTTAAAAAAGCTTTGACCGACGGATTGAAGTTTGACCATGCCAGACAGGTGTCCATGATCAATACGGCATCGTAGTCGTTTTCATTGGTTTTGGGAAGCCTGTCGATATTGATAATATCGATGTTGCAGGTCGACCGATAGCGATCGATGATCGCCATACGGATGCCATCCTTGAATTCACTGGCATCGCCGGCAATTAGCAGGGAGCTCCGGGCACCCGGTTGTTCGAGCCTGGTCTCTTTGAGATTGTGTGTACATGACACGGTCCCGACCAGCAGGCACCCAGCGAGTGTCATCATTAGAATTCGGGTTGCAAATGTCATCAAGCTCCTCCTTGTTACTTCAAATAGCGTTCAATCGTCCGCATGATTCCGTGGGTGGATTTGCCGGGTGTATTGATCATTACCACGAATCGATAGGGATCGCCCCGGACGCTGCTCAGATATCCCACCCGTGACCGGATGCCCTTGAGATGGCCGGTTTTATAGTATTGCCTGTCGCTGTGACGCATTAACTTGGAATAGGGTGCAAATCGCTCCAATACGGTCATCATATCCTGCGCGCATACCCGGTTCTGTCTGGATATTCCGGAAGCCTCGACGATGGTGCCGCTCGGGATATTCAATATATCCCGATAATAGGCATTGAGCACCCGCACTCCTTTTTCCACCGTTGCCGGTGGACCGTATACGTGCG
>JASFGJ010000125.1:0-8928 GCA_050123815.1 Desulfobacteraceae bacterium | reverse complement strand
TTGTTTCAATATGGATCGTTCTTATGTTAGTGCGGATTTCAACCATTAACGTTAGCTTTAGGAGTGAAAGATGACCGAAAAACCAAACGCGATCACCTTGCATGGAAACCCCTTGACCCTTACCGGCGATCAGATCAGCACGGGCAGTACAGCCCCTGACGCTACTTTGGTGACCAACGAATTGCAGCCTGTTAAGCTGTCGGACTACCGCGGCAAGATCGTGGTGATCTGCTCGGTGCCCTCCCTGGACACACCGGTTTGCGATATGCAGACCCGGCGGTTCAACACCGAAGCGGCCAACCTCGGTGACGATGTGGTCATATTGACCGTGAGCATGGATCTGCCTTTTGCCCAGGCACGGTGGTGCGGCGCCGCCGGCGTCGAACAGGTGGTCACCCTCTCGGATCATCGCGATGCAGAGTTCGGAGCGGCGTTTGGTCTGCTAATCAAAGAGCTGCGGCTGCTGGCGCGGTCCGTCACAGTGCTCGATCGGGAAGGCGTCGTGCGCTACTATCAGCTGGTAAAAGAGGTCGGCGACGAGCCTGATTACGGGGCGGCGCTGGCGGCCATTGGAGAGTTGACCTAATCCGGCAGCAAGTCGTAGAAATATCGCATGGCATCCGATCGCGTCACGATGCCGATCACCCGGCCGTCCTGGATCACCGGCAAACGCCCGATATCGTGTTTGACCATGAACTGTGCGGCCGTCACCGGACTTTCTTCCGCGCCAATGGTTTTCACCTTGGTGCTCATAAAGGCTTTTACCGGGGAGCGGAGCTGGCGCTCATTGCGGACGCGTTTGAAATCGCGGCGGGAGAGAATGCCGATCAGGCGGCCGTCATCCATCACAGGCAGACCGGTGCAACCGGAATCGCGAAGTTTCTGGGCGGCTTCGCGCATGGTGGCGCCGGACGCGATGGATATGACTGGAAAGGACATCAGATCGCCGACCCGGACCGATGTTTGCTGGTTGCCTTGGATCAGATTCAGGATCATCTCTTCGACGGCGTCGGGGTTGACCCCCTTTAGCACCGCACTGCCGGCGGCCGAATGCCCGCCACCGCCCATGCTGCGCATTATGGCGCCGATATCCAGCGTCTCGGCGGCGCTGCGGCCAATCACCATGCATTTGCTGTGATCCTGGTTGTCGAAGAGTCCAAAGGCGGCATCCAGATTTGCGATATCGATGAACATGTGCACGACCATGGCCAGGTTCTGCACATGGCCCTGTATGGTGACCTTGCCGATACCGATCCGATACCCGTTGACCTTTCTGCGCTCGATCTTTTTGAGCAGCTCGAACAGCACCTCTTTTTGTTTTCGGCCGTAAGCGGGGCTCAGAAATCGTTTGGCCATCGCCAGGTCAGCGCCGTGCTCAAGCAGATAGCCGGCCGTATAAGCATCTTCGGAGCAGCATGAGCTGAAGGTCAGGTTCCCGGTATCTTCATACAGACCGATCAAAAAGAGTGTTGACACAATGGGTGAGAACTCGATTCGCCGTTGCTTCAAGGCGCGGGTCATAAGGGTGATGTTGGCCCCTGTGGGTTTGCAACACTTGAACACCGGCGACAGGTCTCCGTCGCCGGGATGATGATCCCACAGTTCGACCGATAGATGGTCGTTTTCGCGCAGCCTTTCCATGCGGTCCAGCCGGCTCCAGGCGTTGGCATCCACGACAATCAGGCGATCGATGCCGCTCAAATCCACCTGGTCGATCCGAGGAAAATCAAACAGATCCTTATGGATGGAAAGGAACGATTTTACATTGGGATTGATCTGCCTGGGCAGGACCGGCCGGGCATCCGGATAAAGCAGCTCGGCAGCGACGAGAGAGGCCAATGCATCGAAATCGGTGTTCTTGTGAGTGGCGATAATCTGGTTCATGCGTATCGAGTTCAGCATCCAAGGCTCAGTGGCATTGACAATACAATCCGCTTACAGCGAGCGCCATACCATTTACTCCATCGGCGGATCGTCATAAAACTTGATTGGAATTGGAAATATCCTATGTTAATGGGGGATTGCATTTGACATACCGGGAATCGTCTCTATGTTTTGCGGAATTGCAATTCAAACAAGGAGAAACCAATGCAGAAAGTTGAAGGCGACATGTACGTTAGCGTTCATTACACAGGCACCTTGGCCAATGGCGAACAATTCGACTCGAGTGAAGGGCGGCCCCCGCTGGAATTCAAAACGGGCGCCGGCCAGATGATCAAGGGGTTTGAGAGCGCGGTCTTGGGCATGTCGCTGAACGAAAAAAAAGTGTTTACGCTGTCGCCTAAGGATGCCTACGGCGATCGTGACGATAGCCGCATTCACGAATTTGCGCGCGCCGAGGTGCCGCCGGAAATCACACCGGAAGTCGGCCAGATACTCGCCTTGACATCCCCGGAAGGTCAACAAATACCGGCGCGCGTCGCCGCGGTCGATGATGAAAAAATGACCGTCGATCTCAACCATCCGCTGGCGGGCCAATCATTGACATTCGAAGTTGAAGTCGTGGGCATCAGCGACACACCGACCCAGCAACCCGCAGGCTGTGGCTGCGATTGTTCGTCCGGTTGCGAGTGCTGATGTTTTCACTGATCTAATTTTCAGTCTCCGGTTCAATTGCTGTATCGCCGTCGGCCGAATCGATCAGATTCCTGGGGAGCTCCTTCTTGGCTTTGATGCCCAGCGCTTTCAACTCCTGGGTTCGACGAATCAGGTTTCCCCTTCCATTCGCCAGACGATCGTGGGCAGTTTGATATGACGCTTTGGCTCTGTCAAGCTGCCGGCCGATCTCTTCGAGTGCATCGACAAATCCAACGAACTTGTTGTACAGTCCGCCGGCCTTCTCTGCGATTTGAAGGGCATGGCGGTTCTGGTATTCATTGCGCCAGATATTTTCGATGGTCCGCAAGGTGACCAACAGGGTCGATGGACTGACCACCATAATATTCTTTTCGAAGGCCTCGCTGAACAACTCCCGATCCCGGTCCACGGCGGCCAGAAATGCGGCCTCGATAGGAACGAACATCAAAACGAAATCGAGGCTGCGAACACCTTCCAACTCCTCATAGCGCTTGGCGGCCAACGCACGGATATGGGTTCGCATCGCATCGATGTGGGATTTGAGCGCCGCCTCTCTATCCTGGGAATCCTCTGCGCTGTAATAGGACTCGTAGGCCTTGAGCGAGACCTTGGCGTCCACCACCACATCTTTGTCCTGGGGCAGCCGGACGATCACGTCGGGCTGATAGCGTTTGCCGTCCGCATCTTTTAAGCTGACCTGCACATCGTATTCGCGGCCCTTTTTCAGACCGGATGCCTCCAGGACACGCTCCAAAATCACCTCGCCCCAGTTGCCGCGCGCCTTGCTGTCGCCTTTGAGCGCCCGTGTCAGGTTCAGCGCCTCTTTGCTGATTTGTTGATTGAGCTCCTTAAGATGATGAATCTCGGTCTGCAACGCCGTACGGTCACGGGTCTCTTTGTCATAGACATCTTCGACCCGTTTTTTAAAATCGCCGATCTGCTCGCGCAACGGTCCAATCAAATGATCGATATTGGTTCGATTTTGCTCGGCGAATTTGCGGCTCTTGTCTTCAAAAATCTCCTGGGCCAAATTCTGGAACTCGATTTTTAATTGATCCCGAGCTTCATGCAGCAACGCAATTTTTTCTGCGGACTGTTTGCGTTCCTCGTCCAAAACAGTCCGCATTTCAGCTGCCTCGGCTTTGAGCTGGGACAGCTGTTCCTGCAAGATCCCGATCTGCTCGCCGGACTGTGTGTTTCGATCCTCTGCTTTTTCCAACTGCCGAGTCTTTTCGAGGACCTGCACTTCCAATGCGGCTCGTGTGACGTTCAGTTCTCCATAATCGGTCTGAAGTTTTCGGATCTGATCATCCTGACGGGTCACAGCCGTCTGAAGATCGGCGGCGGTTTGGGTTTGGGTCTCGAGTTTCTGCAGACAAACGGCCTGCTCGGAGGCGGCCTCGGCCAGGCGTCGCTCCAATTCGGCCTTTCGCCGCAGCGCAATCACCAACCAAACGACAAGTCCGACAAGCACCAGGCCGACGGCAATTCCAATCAGGTAATCCGTATTGTCAAGAATCATACCTGCCTTTCCACTGATTGACCCAAAGGTTGCCGCAAAAAAATTTTATTCAGTGCCAACGAAAAATCGCTTTAAATTTATTATGATGCAAAGCGATTGATATCAGGCCGGCACGGAGGTCCCGCACAAGACCAGCGGGACAGGCCGGCCCTACGTTTTAGGCAGTGCCGTCATCGCATCAATGGTCCTCGTAGGGCAGGGCTCCGTCCCTGCCCTACGGCCGGCACATCGGACGATCCTGTATGGAATCATATCAACGGCTATGAACATTCTGCTAAAAGAAGCGCATAATAAAAAAATCAGATAGAATTCCTCGAACCGGCTAAACTGGCTCAACCGGAAAACCGGCCAACCGGTTCCTACGAAGCCCCTAATGGCACACGATCGAAGCACAGAAAGAATAGAAGGGCCGACCTCCCTGCTTGGCCATTAAAAAACAATAATATCGGCCACATCCTTTGCTTTAAACTTTAAACTTAAAACTTTAAACTTTTTTCGAGCAGCGTAAGCCGTCTCCATTGCAATAATTTTTGAGCCGATTGCGGACGCATTGCGACAGCAACATTATTTATCCGCTCGTAAACCAGAAAGCAATGGTGATTTCCGAACTCCCGATCGAAGAAAAAAGCGGCCAATGTCTAATATTAAATTCAACGATTAGGGGGTCATATCTATTGACAAAAAAATCAGCTCTATATAAGGTAGATTCTTGGCCCCAGCGCTGTCGGGCGAATTCGTATAACACTATAATATCATTGCCAAAAAAGCGGACGCAACAATCCGCCGCTCTCCGCCCCATTGGGAGCGGCTTAGAACTTTGGTGAGGTCAGTATTGAGCCGGGTTTGTATCTATTTCAAAACTGTTTGGCAATCATCCCACCCAAAGGTCTATCGGTACCCGGCGGTCCACTCAACATACGAATTACACACCGTTTCCGGTTTGAATATAAAAAATAGGAAAGGAGGGAGACAACGAAAGGATTAACGGCACAACCCTTGTGCCTTAGTAGGAACACACTGAATTAATACTAAATAAAGAAACCTTTAACCGGTATTGTCAGAAGGAGGTAACATTGGCTTTCGAATTCTATAAAGAAAGTTATGCCGGCAACGTCATGGAGGTCACCTTGGGCAAAGGCGACAAGGCCGTGACCGTTGGCGGCGAGAGCTGCTACCCTTTTTACCACTTTGAAGGTGAAATGCCTCAAAAGCCGCGCATTGCGATGGAGATCTGGGACATGGAACCCGACGACTGGCCCGAAAGCGCCCTGTCGCCGTTTAAAGATGTGGTTGGCGATGTGGCTGCATGGGCCAAAAAGTGCGTGGACGACTATGGCGCCGAAATGATCGTGCTGCAACTCAAGAGCACCGATCCCAACGGCCAGAACGCCAGCGCGGCGGATGCGTCCGCCACGGTTAAAAAAGTGCTCGACGCCATCGACGTGCCATTGATTATTTGGGGCAGCGCCAACATCGAGAAAGACGAGGAGGTCATCAAACAGCTGTCCGAGGATTTCCAGGGTCAGAACCTGATCATGGGTCCGGTGGAGGACAAGAACCACAAGGGCATCGGCGCAGCGGCCATGGCGTACGGGCACACGCTGATCTCATCCTCGCCCATCGACGTCAACCTGGCCAAACAGGTCAATATTCTGCTGGAAAACCTGGGCGTGCCCATGGAAAAGGTGATCATCGACCCCACCACCGGTGGTTTGGGATACGGTCTCGAATATTCCTATTCCGTTATGGAACGATTGCGCATGGCCGCCCTGCAGCAAGGCGACGACAAGCTGCAGCTGCCCATCATCAACAACCTGGGCAACGAAGTGTGGAAGTGCAAAGAGGCCAAGCAGTCGTCCGAAGAGGCCCCCACACTGGGCGATCCGGAAAAACGCGGCATCCTGATGGAAGCGGTCGGCGCCGTGTGCTACCTGCTCGGTGGCAGCGATGTCCTGATCATGCGTCATCCCGAAGCCATCCGCATGACAAAAGCTTACATCGATCTGATGATGGACGGCGGCAGCGCGGCAGACGTTGCAGGCATCACCAAGCAACTGGGCGCCACCGAGGTGGATCTGGCCGCCCTGGCCCCCGAGCCCGACCTGACCATCGAGGAAGAGAAAAAAGCGGCTCCGGTCAAAAAAGCCCCGCCGAAGAAGCCCGCCCCGGAGAAAGCCGCTCCCAAGGCCGCCCCGGCTGCTCCTAAACCGGCCCCGGCCGCTGAAGCACCTGCCGCCGCACCGGCTGCTGAAGCCGCTCCGGCCCCGGCACCCGAACCCGAGGCGCCCAAGGTAGATCCGGCTGCCGAAGCCGCCGCCAAGGCCAAAGCCGAAGCCGAGGCCAAAGCCAAAGCCGAAGCCGAGGCCAAAGCCAAGGCTGAAGCCGAAGCCAAAGCCAAGGCCGAAGCCGAAGCCAAAGCCAAGGCCGAGGAAGAAGCCAAGCTGAAAGCCGAAGTGGAAAAACGTGAAGCCGAAGAAGAGGCCCTGAGGCAAAAACGGATGGCAGAGCGAGAGGCGCTGCAGGCCAAACGCGAGGTGGAAGAAGGTGAAGAGGAAATTGCCAAAACAGCTGCCGAGGTCCAAACGGATCCGTTGGAAAAAATGATGCAGTTGCTGGATCGCATTCACCGTCGCGTAGCGTAGGCTGCACTGAAACAGCCTGCCTTTACATAAGGATTCGCATTAATAAAAAAATATGAGGAGGAACCTCTAATGGCAGAAGACATAAAAGCCAAAGTCGTTGCAAAAAAAGCTCCCAAGTTAGCTGACCCGATTGGCGCGTCCATTGATCCCGCCACTCAAGAAATGCTTAAACGTGCCCAGGAACTGGGTATCGATACGGTTTTCGACCGTGCCGCGCAGATGAAGCCCTGCAATATCGGTCTGCAAGGCATCTGCTGTAAAAACTGCGCCATGGGCCCCTGCCGGCTGCCGCTGCCTAAGGGCGGTATCGAGGGCGAAGACACTCGCAAGGGCTTGTGCGGTGCCACCGCCAATACCATTTCGGCCCGCAACTTTGCCCGGATGGTGGCCGCCGGCGCCGCCGCCCACTCCGACCACGGCCGCGCTGTGGCTGAAGTCTTTATGGCGGCAGCCCGGAAAGAGAGCGACGCCTATAAAATCAAAGACATCCCCAAGCTGCTCTCCGTGGCCGAGGCGCTCGGTGTCGACACCACCGTCGAAGAAGACGGCGAGGTCAAGGACCGGGACATCGATGAAATCGCACTGGAAGTCGGGACGAAGGCGTTGAACGAATGGGGCAAGGCGGAAGGCGAACTGATGTATCTGAAGCGTGCGCCGGAGCCGTTGTATGAAAAGTGGACCAAAGCCGGTGTCAAGCCGCGCAACATTGACCGCGAGGTGGTCGAAATCATGCACCGCACCCATATGGGGGTGGACCAGGACTACAAAAACATTACCAAGCAATGCACCCGCGCCTCACTGGCCGATGGCTGGGGCGGCTCCATGCTGGCGACGGACCTTCAGGACATTCTGTTCGGCACACCGTATCCGCTGCAGGCCGAGTCAAATCTTGGCGTCATGAAGCAGGATCATGTCAACATCATCGTGCACGGCCATGAGCCGGTACTGTCGGAAATGATCGTGGCGGTATCCCAAAAGCCGGAGATGACGGAATATGCAAAATCAAAAGGCGCCAAAGGGATTCAACTGGGCGGCATTTGCTGTACCGCCAATGAGATTTTCCAACGCCATGGCGTGCCGCAAGCCGGGACCTACCTGCAACAGGAACTGGCAATCATTACCGGCGCCTGCGACGCAATGGTGGTGGACATCCAATGTGTGTTCCAGAATCTGGCCAACGTTGCCAAGTGCTTCCACACCAAACTGATCACCACGCATCCCATCGCCAAGATGGAACAAGACAATGTGGTGCACATCGAGTTTGACGAACATCATGCCCTGGAAGATGCCGAAAGGATCGTTAAAATGGCCATCGACAACTTTCAGAATCGCGGCTCCGAGGTGATGATTCCACAGCACAAGGCTTCGGCGATCGGCGGTTTCGGCGTCGAGTCCATCGAATATCATCTGGGCGGGACCTTCCGCGGCACCTTCTATACCTTGAATGACAACATCATCAACGGCCGCATTCGCGGTGTGGCCGGCGTCGTCGGCTGCAACAACGCCCGCACGCGTCACAACGAAGCCCACATCACGGTGGTCAAAGAGCTGATTAAAAACGACGTCATCGTGCTGACCACCGGCTGCAACGGCATCGCCTGTGCAATGGAAGGCCTGCTGACACCAGAGGCCGCCGGCGTTTACTGTGGCCCCGGCTTAAAAGAGGTCTGCGAGACCGTGGGTATCCCGCCGGTCCTGCATTTGGGCTCCTGCGTCGACAACAGCCGCATTCTGCTGGCGGCCACCGAAGTGGTCAAAGCCGGTGGTCTGGGCAAAGACATTTGCGACCTGCCGGCGGCCGGAAGCGCCCCGGAGTGGATGAGCGAAAAGGCCATCTCCATCGGTCATTACTTTGTCAGCTCGGGCGTGTACACCATCTTCGGCCTGCATCTGCCCACTGCCGGCGCGCCGGTGTTCCATGACTACCTTTCCAACGAATTGGAAAAACTTTATGGTGGCAGATGGGATCTGGAAGCAGACCCCATCAAGCATGCCCATATGATGATCGACCATATCGACAAAAAACGCAAAGAGCTCGGCATCGACAAAGCCAGAGAACGTCAGCTGATGTCGATGGAAGACCGCCAGAAGCTCGAAGCCTAAAACATAGCGTCTAATCGCCTCAACGAAGGAGGAAATATGTCACGACTTGTTGCATTTGCCGCCATTCAAGGTGGTTACAATATC
>JASFGJ010000124.1:0-8969 GCA_050123815.1 Desulfobacteraceae bacterium | reverse complement strand
AGGCGGGACAGTATTTCCTGGGCGATCCGGTTTGAATGCTCGGAGACGATCAAGGCCATTTTGCGCTGGTTGGAAATATTTAACACATACTCCAAGACCTGGCTGCTCACAAAACTCATTGCCAGGGAAAACAGCACCAAATCCACTGGCAGACGTACAAAACTGAACGCAAACAGGCCGATATTGAATAGAAAAAAGAAGGTCCCGATCCGGATATTGAACCGCTGGTTAAGCAATACGGCGATCACATCATTGCCCCCGGCCGATCCCAGCGAGTGGAAGATGATGCCGCTGCCGCACCCAATCAGGCATCCGCCGACCAATGCAGCCAGCATGGGATCCTTGACGGCGATTTGCAGGTCGATCAAATCGATGGACAGGGTCAAAATCGCCATGCCATAGAGGCTATAGCCAAAAAACCTGCGGCTGACATACCGCCATCCCAATAGGAAGATCGGAACGTTCAGTATAAAATAGAGGACTCCGGGCGGCAGCAAACCGGTCCAATAGTAGACCAGCAGACACAGACCGGAAAACCCCCCGCTGATGAATCCATGGGGTAAGGCGATCCCTTTTACACCGATGCCGAAAATCAAGCCGCCTACAGTTAACAGGATAATATTGTATGGTATGCCGTAGGCATAATTGTGTACCGAAATTTTCATAGCCCAGTTCCCTAGCTTCGAATCAAGCAAAATGGTGGCATTTGTTTTTGCCACGTTCCTGACCTGTCTAAAATTGCAGAAATGCGCTTAATCATCTTTAGCGGCAAATAGCAAGCGCCAGTTTATCCAGCTTGATTTTTTTGGGATTTTGAGGGTAATGTTGGCCGGCAACCCGTTTGACAGGCCCACCGGCCCCGGCACCCAGACGCAAATGGTAAAATACAGGTCGCTCCACTGCGATCGGCGACAATATCCGGAAAGAATTGCATTCGGCATCCGGGGAAAAGGACATCATCATCGTGAACAACTACATTCGGTACGCGTCGATTCTCCTCATAACCATGGCAAGCATGCTATTGTTTTTCCCGGACGATCTTCCGGCAGCCTCCGGACCCCCGACAGACAGTCAACCATTTCCCCGCAGCCTTGACAGCTACGGTGACAGCCACTTGAACAGCATCGTTTCCATTCTCGCGAATCGAATTCAACAGGAACCGTTTAACCTGCTGGCTACAATCATATTTTTTTTAGCGATCGTTCACACATTTTTCACCGGCAAATTCATGGCCATTTCGCATAAATGGGAACGTGACCACTTGGAGAAAATCAGAAACGGGGAGGCTGCGCGGGGTTCTGTTAGTCATGGGGCGGAAGTATTTCATTTTCTCGGGGAAGTGGAAGCCGTATTCGGCATCTGGGCCGGCGCTTTAGCCCTGGTGATCGTGTTATTTTACGATTGGAAAACAGCCGTCAATTACATCAGCTACGGTGTTAATTTTACAGAGGCCATGTTTGTCGTAGTCATCATGACACTCGCTTCGACCCGCCCCATCCTGAGGCTGACCGATCAGATCATTCGCAAAATCGCAGACAAAATGGGCGGCACACTCACAGCCACATGGCTGACCACGCTCACCATCGGCCCGATCCTGGGCTCGTTTATCACTGAACCGGCGGCCATGACCATTTGCGCGCTTGTGCTGGCCAAAAATCTATACGAACTTGAACCCAGCGCGAAATTTAAATATGCCACATTGGGATTGTTGTTTGTGAATATTTCTGTGGGCGGAACCGAAACTCATTTTGCAGCACCGCCAGTCCTGATGGTCGCCGGCCCATGGAATTGGGACACCCCGCACATGCTGACGCATTTCGGTTGGAAAGCCGTCCTCGGCATCGTGGTGTCCAATGGAATCTACTTTTGGGTGTTTCGTAAAGAGATCCAAGCCCTTGAACAAAAATTCGCTCTGGTTGTTCTGAAAGAAGATATTCAGAAGAATTATATGCGTCGTCGCGATATGGATGCCATGTTTGACAATATTGCCAGAGAAATTGGTAAAAGATCCGGTGCGCGGCAAGCCATCGAAGCTGAAATACAAAAAATCGAAGATGAGGTGAGACAACGACTCGAGCAACACTTCACCCCCAAACTGACACGCAAGGGTGTTGGACAGGATTTGGTTCGCCAGGCGTTTAAAGAGCGATTCGAGGAAATAAAGCTAAGAGAAATGCGGCGGGCGTTCCCGGCTCTGCTGCCGCGAAATCAGCAGGGCCCCTTTGTCGACCCTGACTGGGACCAGCGGGATGACCCCGTACCGGCGTGGGTCACACTGATTCATTTGTTTTTCATGGCCTGGACCATCATCAACGCTCACCACCCCGCATTGTTCATACCCGGCATCCTATTTTTTATCGGTTTTTCAATGGTTACCCATCCCTTTCAAAACCGGCTCGACTTGAAAGCGCCGATCCTGGTTGGCTTCTTTTTGGGGGGTTTGGTGATTCACGGCGGTCTTCAAGGATGGTGGATCGCCCCGATTCTGAGCAACTTGTCGCAGATCCCCTTGATGGTGGGTGCCGCCCTACTGACGGCCTTCAACGACAACGCAGCCGTCACTTTTCTAAGCACACTGGTCCCAGGACTGACCGATTCATTGAAATATGCTGTCGTAGCCGGTGCGGTAGCCGGCGGTGGGTTGACCATCATTGCCAATGCACCGAATCCGGCTGGCGTGTCCATTCTCAAGAAATACTTCAACGACGAAGTGGCCCCAATTGGAATTTTACTGGGGGCCGCTGTCCCTACAGTGGTCATGCTGCTGATGTTTCTGTTGCCCAGTTGACCACTTACGCCAATGGTACACCAAGCACCATAAACGAGGCGCTACGACATGATGCGGCAACGGCTCTGCGCATCCGGTCATACCGCCATACGGTCAGGACCATCGACAGCAGGCGACCCGTCGTCGGAATGTTCGGGAGATGGCGCGGATTGTTTCGATTGAACCTTGGATGGCAACGCGCTCAAGCGGCGCATGCGGCGTGCCTTGCGGCGCCTCATGCGTGCTCTGGCTCGTGTAACGATGTGAAAAGCGGCCAGGTAAGCAACCGCAGCCAGGGGCAGCCCGAGTACGACACCTCCGACGATCAGATCCACTATCATCATTGGACTGTCTTTGAGTAGTTCGACAATGCCACCGGAATCGAACAGCTTGCGCAGAAGTGACGGATCAGAAAGGCCTGTCACTGCGACCCCCAGGCGATAGGTGAGAGGATAGATTAGAGGAGCTGTAAATGGGTTGGTTATAAACACGCCGACGCCGGCAGCGATCTTGCTCCACTTCACCAGTGAGGCTATCATCAAAGCGATTACCGTATGAAACCCCATAAACGGGGACATGCCGATAAAAATACCCAGCGCAAGGCCCAAAGAAACCTGCCGGGGGGTTCCGCGGATCCGAAGAAACCGGTTGTAGAAACCCTTGAGCAATTTTACACATCGCACAAGGATGGGATGGGAATTGGTATCCGGGTTGTTGTCGTTATGCAAATTCAACGGCCAGCCCTTTCGGGTAGTTTACAATATCAGGTTCTGATGCAACGTTTAAGCACCGCTACATGCCTCCGAACAGATCCGGTTCGTGCATTGGGTACAACGTAAGCAAACAACCCGGCATTTCAAGTCATCGCGCTGTTTATTCAGCACGAAATGAACAGCTATACCAGCACCACCAACAACCCGCATGGACCGAGCATCGTCGGAAACCATCACATCCCGATGCAGTCTGATCGAACCGACGCACTGCGCGACCGGCTCTAGTGATGTATCGCCACGCCGGTCACCTAACTTGAGTCCAAACAGGTGACGGATGCTATCTGGTGTCCATCCGGAAACAGCCCTTTGCTGAATGTGCGTGTTCGTTAGGCCTCAGCTATAAGCAGTTCGTCTAACACTACAGTTTAATTGCTTTTTTGCTTACACCTAAAACTCAAAGGCTACCTTCCATTTGCGGCTGGGCACTATCTGGATGATACGATTTTACCGGCTGCAAAGTGGTAGGCACATACCACCATATCAGCCTTGCCATCAATCTTATCTATTTGTAATTTTTTCCTAAATTCCTGTATGTCGAACGGAGTATCCTATCCGGTCCGACACGTAGCCGTCTGTTGACACTTTTTTCAATCAGTACAAGATTATGGTAATTATCGCAATATTTAAGTTGGAAATCATAGAAGTGAGAGCAACCATATGGTTACGCCATTTTTAAAGAAATTTGAAAAGGTCATCGTCTTGTGCCTGATTTTCATGATGGTTGCAGTGGTATTGATATCCACGATTGAATTGGCCTATATCATCATCAAGGATATCATTGCACCACCGATTTTCTGGCTGGAAATTCAACAGTTATTGGAAATTTTCGGTTTCTTTATGCTGATCCTGATCGGCATCGAACTGTTGGAAACCATTAAGGCATACTTAACGGAAAAAGTCGTGCACTCCGAAATAGTTCTGGAGGTTGCGCTGATCGCCATTACACGGAAGGTGATTATTCTGGATGTCAAGGCTTATGATGGGCTGACCATCATCGGCATTGCTGCGCTGATCATCAGCATAGCTGTCGCCTATTATTTCCTGAAGCGGACACTCCGCAATAGGCCGATTTCTGAAAACCGAGCATGAATGCCAGAAGCTGTTGTACAGACCTGCTTTTTATGGAGCTCGCCCACCGAAAGCACCACCGCTTCTGAAGCGATCGGTAGCCGCTCCATTGTAATGTTGCATGCCGTCCGGATATCGCTGAATCGGCGGGCGCCTCTGTGTCATCCTCCCAATCCGGCCACCAGGATGCCGGCACCAATGGCAGCACCCAACCAGAAAATAGCTTTTACAGTCCCCCAACCCGGCTTATCGAGAGAATCATGCGGTCGGGAGCCTTCATCGGTGGGGTGCGGCGACACGATCCATTGAGCCCGGCACATGAAGATATTCAGTTGAGGCAAAGGGGACCTTAATCTAACCGTCGGGCTTTTGGCAGGGGCTGGTAATTTTTCAAGTGTTGAACAACAGCATTCCATTGTTTCAACCTCCTTTTCCAATCACATCCAGCGATGCGGTCATCGCTAAATTGGGATTGACACGAATTATAGTTTTCCTAATTCATCCAACAACTTTATAACCCTCAGAGACTCGGCTGTTCCGGTCGTGCCGCTCATTGCCATATTGACGGAAATAGTCTCCAATATCTCCTCTTTGCTGGCACCAGCTTCTAAAGCCCTCATCGTTTGGCCGACAATGCAATTAACACATCGTGCCCTAAGGGCTATCCCCAATGCCATCAGGCGTTTGACCTTTGTACTAAGTGCACCGTCTTTGTATACTTCATCCCATTTAGCCGCTTCGTGGGTCATTAGATCTGGTAGTTCCTGATTAATCTTTTCAAGATATTTTAATCGATCCTTGTTGATTTCCAATTGGCTTTCCACAATCAGCTCCTCTTTTTTGCTGGTTATTATTTACGGACTATAAGTGACCAGCATTGTTGAATCCAATCGTAATTTCGGATCGTATGGTTCAGAAATCTTGATTTGTCCAATACTCGGTTTGCGTGATAGGATGAAACTACTTCTAGTGTTGTATCTCGGAAGTAACTTGTAAAATGGGTATGGCGGCAAGATAGTCCAAGCGGCAACACAGCATTGAAATCCCAATGCCAAAGCCCAAATGTCAAATGAATGTATTCTGCCGATTTTATATTTAATCGATCCCCATCCGCCATTTGACATTTGAATTTTGTCATTTGATATTTTGGGCCGAAAAATAATTTCACATAATTTTGGGACACAACACTAGTAGTGCTATACACATCGACAATCAGCAGGAATCAAAATCCATGGAACTTTACCAGCTAAAGACGTTCACCACTGTTGCCGAAGAGAGCCATCTGACAAGAGCGGCCGAACGGCTCAATACCAGCCAGCCCGCCGTTAGCGCCCATATCAAGGCATTGGAAGAGGAATTGGGGATTACGCTGTTTGAGCGTACGCCCAAGGGAATGAAACTGACGCCGCAGGGCGTCCTGATCAAGCAAAAGGCCGATCAGGTATTGGCTGCCGCTGAAACCTTGCGTTTTGCGGCGGATCAACTCAAGGATGAACTCACCGGTAAGGTGCGTCTGGGATTGCACACGGATCCTCAATACCTGCGCGTCACCCGGATTTTGGCAGAGATGATGCGTCGCCATCCCAAACTATCGGTCAGTTACATTCAAAAAATGTCCTGGGAGGCCCCTGCAGAACTCCGCTCGGGAAATCTCGATGCGGCGTTTGCCTATGCAAGGCCGGATGACGATACCATCGCCAGCCATACACTGGATCGTGTCGATCTGGTAATTGTAGGGCCCATCGCCTGGGAAAATCGCTTGTCCGAAGCGTCCCTGTCGGATATGGCAGACCTTCCCTGGGTCTGGACCAACAGCCAGTGTCCGTTCTACAAGATCTCCCATAAGCTGTTCGACGATCTTGGTCGCCAACCGGCAAAAGCGGTGATAACCGACCAGGAATCCACAATCCGCAAGCTGGTCGCCGCAGGCGTCGGTCTGTGTCTCATGACTCAAGTCGAAGCGTCCGAGGCCGCTGCCGCCGGCCAGCTCTGCATCGCAAGCCCCCCGATTGCGAGCCTGGATCTTTCACTGCTCTACTTGAAAAAACGGGCCCGCGACCCCCTTGTCACAGCCATCCTGAGCGCTATCGCGGCGGCATGGCAGATGAAAGACCTGATCGCGGTTACGAGAGCAGATTCAAAACAGAGCGCCGTAACGGTGAATGCACGCTAAAGACTCTCGCAAATATAAAATTATCTTTACGCGAGACCTAACCACGGACAAATGCAATCGACGATACACGCCGAAAATAACCTTTGTTACAAGGCCTCGCTCAATGTTTGATTTTCGTTAGCCCGACCGATGTCGTCGGCGCACCGCTGTTTACGCCAAGGTTTACTAGATATTGTAATTTAACGCCAACTCAATTATTGTTATTAAAATCAAGCCCAAAGGCGAATCTAGTGCGAAATTAACGAATATCTAACATTTCAATAACAATTGAAAAATATGGTCTGTGGCACAAATTCGTATTAGAAAGATGTTCGTCGGCCGCAGATGGCTGAGGGCGGCTTGCCGCTATCGGCTGAAATGAATCGAACGATGACTGAAAAGTGCTGAAAAATGGCGAAAGAAAACATATTAGTCGTAGATGATGAAGAGGATATTCTGGAGTTAATCCAGTATAACCTGGCCCGCGAAGGATACCAGATTACCGGTGCTGTGAGCGGCGAAGAGGCCCTGGAAAAAGCCCGATCGAAATCCTTCGATCTAATCGTGCTTGATCTTATGCTGCCCGGCATCGACGGCCTGGAGGTTGCCAAATCGCTAAAAAGCGAGGAGAAAACAAAACAGATTCCGATCGTGATGCTGACCGCCAAAGGCGAGGAAGCCGACATTGTAACGGGTCTGGAACTCGGGGCCGACGATTACATCACCAAACCGTTTAGTCCAAGAATCCTGGTGGCCCGCATTCGCGCCGCACTGCGTCGTAAAAGCCACGAAGCAGAAGATGAAACCAGCGTTATCAAGATTCACGGTCTGGAAATCCACCCTCGCCGGCGCAGCGTCACGGCCGGGGGAAAACCGATCGATCTGACCTATACTGAATTTCAGGTGCTCTATATCCTGGCCCGTCGACCCGGCTGGGTTTACACACGTTCGCAAATTGTCGACAAGGTCCGCGGCAGCGACTATCCGGTAACCGACCGCAGCGTCGATGTCCAGATCGTCGGTTTGCGCAAAAAGCTGGGCGGATACGGCGAACACATTGAAACCGTCAGAGGCGTTGGTTATCGATTCAAGGAGAACTCATGAAAAAGCGGAAAAAGCTTGTTTGGCGTCTTTTTCCGTCATATCTGCTTATCACCCTGTTATCACTGATTGCGGTCAGTTGGTATGCCACAAGCTCCCTTAAAAAATTTTATACCGAGCAAACCGCCACGGATCTCAAAGCCAGAGCCCATTTACTGGAACAGCAGATCGGACAATATCTGGAGCCGATCAATCCGGAAAAGGTGGATGCCTTTTGCAAAGACACAGGAAAGCTCGCATCCAACCGGATCACCGTCATATTGCCATCGGGGGTTGTCATCGGCGACACCAGGGAAGAACCGCGGCATATGGACAACCATGCCACTCGCCCTGAAATCGCTCTGGCTCTAAAAGGCGAGATCGGAAAATCCATTCGGCGCAGTGCAACGCTCCAGCAACGGATGATGTATGTCGCTATTCCGCTGCGTAAAAACAATCAGATTATGGCGGTCGTCCGGACCTCCCTGCCGGTGACGGCGATTTTTCACGAGCTAACCGACATCCGAATCAAAATCGGCATCGGCGGCTTATTGATCGCGATCATTGCCGCCGCCATCAGCCTGGTCATATCCAGACAATACAGCCGCCCCGTGGAAGAATTAAAACAAGGAGCGGACCGGTTTGCGCGCGGCGAGTTGGATCACCGCCTGATGCCTCCCGACTCGGAAGAGCTGGCCGCGCTTGCCGATGCCATGAATCAGATGGCCTGGCAGCTGGACAACCGGATCAAAACCATTGACAATCAGCGAAATGAGTTGGAGACGGTACTGTCCAGTATGGTCGAAAGCCTTCTGGCCGTCGACGGCAGGGAACGGATCATCAGCCTGAATCTTGCCGCTGCCAGATGGTTCGGAATCGATATCCAGAAAGTTCAGGGACGCAGTGTGCAGGAGATCATCCGTGACCTGGCGCTGCAAAAATTCGTGACAAATGCGCTGCAAAACCAGGAACGCATGGAAAGCGACATCACGGTATTCCATAACGGCGAACGCGTCTTGAATGTCAAGAGTTCTCCTCTGCTGGATACAAACCGCAAGCGCAAAGGAACACTGATTATCTTCAATGACGTTACTCAGCTCAGACGTCTGGAGAATCTGCGCCGCGACTT
>JASFGJ010000123.1:0-8976 GCA_050123815.1 Desulfobacteraceae bacterium | reverse complement strand
GTTTGATCCTTTATCGTACGATATTTTCAGCGCCTCTCCTTCGCCGAACACGGTCGCCAAATCGACAATTGAATTTATGATATTCATTAAAATGCCGATAGTGGAAAAGGGATGACTACAGGGGGGTGTTTATTTTGAGCCAAATCCAACAAAGAAGGCTGTCATGGAATTGAACGTAAGCGCATTGGATCGTTTCAAGGAAATTTGTCGTAAAATCTGTCTCAATATACCAGACGCCTATCGCTGGCGTTGGGACCAAAAACGTAACATGGCGGTGATCGTGCTGGACGAGGAAGATGCGGAAATGGTTTTCTATCCCTTGTTCAAAGAGTTTTGCAGCCATTGGAATTTTTCATCCATCAATAAGGCATCAATGGAGATAAACGACTATATTCATTCGGAATATGGGTTGATGCCGGGGCAGGTCTTCTTTACCTCGTATCCGGTGAACAATACGGTGCTGGGTGTGGCCTGGTGGCCCTGGGGTGATGATGAAAAGGTCTCCATGCGGGTCGGCCTCATTCCAGTCGGTATCGACCTGCCGGATGATTTTGCGTATCGATGCCTGAATCAATGGCTCGACATCGAATGCATTTCGGAGCAAACGTCGGTTACTGGCTAAAGGCCGCAGAGACGCGGTTGATTAGAGCCCATATGGCATCGGCGGGCAGGGTCCGTTCGATGGAGCGGTCCACCAGCACTTGAATCCGTGGCTTGAACTCTGAATCACCGGTCCACAGCAAATAGTAAAGGGGCACGCGAGGGTAGGGCAGCAGCCGAAAAGCGGCATCGGCCATCTCCATGGATACGCCCTTCAATGCCTCGCAGACATGCCGGAAACCGTCCGGGTCATGGCCGAATCGCTCGATTAAAGGGTCCAGTCTCAATTCATGGGGGCCGGTGAAAAAATGGCTCTCCTTCAAATCTTTGATGCCGACGATATCTTTTCCCATAGGATAGACAGACGCAATGTTGTTGAGATAGACCACGGTGGCAAGGGCCAGTAGCGGATCGTCGCTGACCTGCCAGTCCTCATCGGCCGGCCGGAGCAGGCAGTGCTTGCGCAAATCGATACGAACCGTTTCATTGAGAAATTGAAATTGCAGACAATCTGTTTCGACGGCCTCGAAAAAGGTATAATTGCACAGGTCGGTGATATCTTTCTGTGACAGCTCCCGCCAGTAGATCCGATCGGCTCCCAGATGAGAGCCATCCGGTGCATACGATTTGGGAGATTCGTCACGGCGTCGATGCTGCATCTGGATAAATCCCTGGCTGAAAGGGTAGGGGCCTTGGCTGAAATTGGAGCAGGGAAACTGCCGGCAGTCGCACAGACAAAACGCAACGTGATTCAACCGCGCGCAGGCCAGAATCGGGCAGGGTGCGCCCAGAATCCGCTCTTGGGCCGCCAATTTGGCGGCCGCTGTTTCGCTGGAAGCCGGCCCGCAACTGCTGCAGACACCCCGCATATTCAGGCCGCACACGTCGCAATTGATTCCGCAAGCGCCTGTGGGCATATTCAAACCTCTTCGGGATAGATTATAAGCATCTTATTAAGATTTTTTCCCCTCAGCGGAAGAGGGGCAGGGCGCGGTGTGGTCTCCTCCATCTGTTTTAACCCAATTAAATCGGTCGTACCTCCACCTTGCCGCCCAGATACGCCTTCACTTCACTGATGGGTACTTCCTGTCGATGAAAAATGCCGGCCGCCAGTGCCGATTCCGCTCGGGTGTTTTCAAACACCTCTAAAAAGTGCTGAGCCGAACCTGCCCCGCTGGAAGCGATGACCGGGATAGTAACCGCGTTTTTAACGGCATTGATCAGTTCAAGGTCAAATCCCGAGTTGGTGCCGTCGCGGTCGATGCAATTGAGCAGTATTTCTCCGGCTCCCAGCCGTTCGCACACTCGGGCCAGGGTAATCGCGTCCACTGCTCGTCCCTCGCGTCCGCCTTTGACCGTGCACTGGTACCAGCAGTAACGCTCACCATTCGGCCCCGGCGTCGCTGTCTCGATCACCTCGTGGGCAAGATCGTCCGGCCGATCCACATACACCCGCTGCGGATCGATGGAGATGACCACTGCTTGGCTGCCGTAGACACGCGAGATCTCTTCGATGGCGCTTTTGCCGGTCGCCTTGCCGGTTTTCAGGTACTGCTCTGCAATATAAACGGCGTCGCTGCCGATGGATATCTTGTCAGCGCCGGAACGAAAATAGGCATCCGCCACCTCCAGGGCCGAATAGGAGCGTCCGTTTTTATCGGTAAAATCGCGAATGCCGCCGCCGATCGTCAAGGGCACAAAAACATTTTTGGAGGTCTGTTTCAGAACTTCGATCATGGGCATATCTTCCAGCGGAAAATCACGAAAACCGGTAATGTTCAGGAATGTGATCTCATCCGCCCCCTCTTTGTAGTACCGGCCGGCAAGTTCTACCGGTTTGCCCAGATTTCGCACCTGGCCTGCCTCGCGCACGTCGTATTGATCGCCCTTGGTGACCACCAAATCGCCCTGATCGTTAGCGCGGACATCCAGGCAGGCGATAATCCGTTTGGCCAGCCGGGTCGGTTCCGCTGCTTGTGTCGGCTGCGATCGATCGATATCCAGATCCAGAAAGTTCTGCAGCAAACGCAAACCGACATCGCCGCTTTTTTCCGGATGATATTGGGTGCCGATGATGTTGCCCTGCTGTACTGCGCTGGTAAAGCCGTACCCGTAATCCGTGGTGGTCAGAATCACGGCGTCATCTTGCGGCGCGACATGATAGGAGTGCACAAAATAAAATTTTTCATTGCCCTGCATGCCGTTGAAAATGCGCGAGGGCTGGCGGATACGAATACCGTTCCATCCGATGTGGGGCACAGCCATGTCGACGTCGAATCGTTTGACCGTGCCCTTGAGCAGACCGAGACCTTTGGTGCCGGGCGCTTCCTCGCTTAGTTCGAACAAGGCGTGCATGCCCAGACAGATTCCCAAAAACGGTCGTCCGGATTGAAGGTACGCTTTCAGCGGTTTGACAAACTGCTTGCCATGCAGAATGTCCATCATAGCGCCAAAGGCACCCACCCCCGGAAACACAAGCTTTTCCGCAGCCAGGATCTCCTCGCCGCTGGCGGCCACCCGGACCGTTTCACCCAGCCGTTCAATGGCATTGATCACACTTCGCACGTTGCCGGCACCATAGTCGAGTAACGTAATCATTTCATTTTCCTCTTCAACGCAAGTCGATGAAATTGGTTGATATCTCACCTTGAACGGCAACACAAGCCAAAGATGCATCCGCACTTCCCGTATTCAAGCCTGAAGCAGTCCAACGATTTAGATCTGTCCGGGATCGACAACCATTTCCGTTACCCTCTCCCCTGATGGGAGAGGGGATGCGAGTGTCCAACCCTTACTCCTGAGGGGAGCCCCTCTCCCCCAATTTATTGGGGGAGAGGACAGGGCTGAGGAGGGACAATCGACCAAAATCCAAACATATTAACGTTTTTCGAGAGATATGCCGATACTTTTTGCAGAACCGGAGACGATTCCGTTCCTTGGATTTGCCTCGACCATTGGACAAACAGGTGCGGATTGACGTAAAATATACCAAAGTCGATGCCACGCAACGCTATCTGAAAGGGACGTAACCGATGATTGGAAACATCGATAGACTCAACATCGTTAGACTCGGCGCCGTACTCACTTACAGCACCTTGCAGGAAATCGGCGCACAAATCCTCGCTTCGTTCGACGGTATCATCGCGGATATCGAACTTTCGCACCACGATACACCAGTCACTGAAAGCATCGACGCCTACCTGTTGACCATGGTGCTCGATATGGAGTTTGGCGGCCACACCCTCGGTATCACCGACGCCGATTTGAAAACCCGCGACGATGATGAATTTTACAACACCATCATCGGTGGTAAGAATCCTCGCAACGATGTGGCCGTCGTCTCGACCCGCCGGTTAAGTCCCGAACGCATCGAGTCGGACGGCGACTACCAACTGCTCATTATGCGTACCTTAAAGGTCTCACTGCATGAAATCGGCCATAACCTGGGCCTGACCGACCACCCCACCTATCAATTCGCCGCCGACGGCGGGTTGTGTCCCATGAGCAAAGGCGAATTTAACAGGTTCGGTTACAAGGGCTATGTGCGTGCCGTGGTGGACGGCAGAGGGGTCAATTTCTGCGACGATTGCGGCTCGTTCCTGCAGGCCATCCATGGCGCCCAATTGCCGAATTCACTGCAAATTCAGAAAGACGGAAATTACGACGAATAGACGACGAACCTTTCTTGTTTCTTGATAGTTTTATCCTACTATTTTACGGTCTGCCGGCTCTCATTGCGCCACGATCATGACGTCCTACCATATTTGCATGAACTTAAATTATAGGTTTTATTAAAGGAGGAAAGTCATGGACGTAAAAGATTTTTGCTCAGCAATGGAATCGGAAATGACGTCATGGAAAGCAAAAATGTATGACGCAATGCGTAAGATCGATAAGCTTGGCTCGGCTGAAAGGGAAAAGATCTTAATGAACATTCAAGATCTCAATATGCTCTTGGATGACATTGGTCAGCGAGTCGCGCAACTGCGTACCGAGTGCCCTTCGGATTGGAGCCCTATCAAGACTGAGTTGGAACAGGGAAGTTTAGACATGCGCGGCAAGTATGAAGAGACAATGGAAGCGATTGGCAAAGCCGCCCCTGTCTCGATTGCCGGCTGATGGGAATGCTTCCAAATCGTAAAAAATCCGTTGGTGGGTATTGATATCATGTAAAAAGGTGTGGATGATAGTGTCATTCACACCTTTCTACGGTAAAGTGCAAAAGCGTTTGGTAATCTGTTGTTAAAGCTGCTAACATCGGGGAGTATCATGGCTAAGAGAATAGAGATCAATGCGCCGGCCCCGGACTTTGAATTGCCTGATTTTTCCGGCCGCCCGGTACGACTGTCCGACTACCGCGACCAGCGCCACGTGGTGCTGGTTTTCAACCGGGGCTTCGTCTGACCCTTTTGCCGACGGCACATGGCGCAGTTGCGCGATGAATACGATCGCTTCACAGCCTATGGCAGTGAAATTATCGTGGTCGGGCCGGAGGGGCCGGCGGCCTTCAAGGCATTTTGGCAGAAGAATGGACTGCATTTTGTCGGCCTGCCTGATCCGAAACATCAGGTACTCAAACAATACGGTCAGCAAGTCAACCTTTTTAAGCTGGGGCGCATGCCGGCGCAAGTTATTGTGGACCTCCGGGGACAGGTACGGTTCGTGCACTATGGCCATTCCATGGTGGACATTCCGGCCAATAGCGAGATATTGGCCCTGCTTGACAAACTCAATGCCGGTGAGATCGACTGATGCAAGCAATAGAAGCAGTGGAACGTGATATCCGTCAACTGTTGCAAGACGAGCAATTGGCGGTGCTCTCAACCGAACAGCAAGGGCAACCCTACGCCAGCCTGGTGGCTTTTGCCGTTACAGCCGAACTTGATGACATTTTCTTTTGCACACCCAAAACCACCCGCAAATTCAGCAACTTGGTAAATAATCCGCGTGTGGCGATGCTGATCAACAACTGCCGCAATCAGCTTTCCGACATCTACAGTGCCATTTCCGTCACCGCTGTCGGAAAAGCGGTTGAGGTTGCGGAAACCTCCAAGGAGGATCGAAGTGCGCTCTATCTGCAAAAGCACCCCCACCTCAAAGAATTTCTGTGGACCGAAACCACCGCGTTGGTGCAGGTCCGTGTAGAGCGCTACTTTCTTGTCCGAAAATTCCAGGACGTTTATGAGTACAAAGTGTCCGTTTCCAAGGACGGTGGCCAAACCCCCAGTTGAAATCATTACGAATATTCAACGGCTTTTCAAAGAATGTATCCGTAATTTTTCATAGGAAAAGGTCAGAACCACAATATTTATCATGGAAAACTGCCACCTATCAGCGTCATAATGAATACTGTTGATATAAGTAGAGCCAGTCCTTTATTAGGATCGCCTCCTTCACGATGAAGTGTTATGTCTGATCGGGTATGGCAACGTAGATTTTTCGAGGGATCAAACCTCGCTCGCCAAAGGCTTGGAGGGTTTGAATTGAGGCATCCACTAATTTCGTTCCCTTAGAAATCAGCAAGCGGCCACCATCCATGTGCAAGCCGTCCATCAGGACCATCCCCGCCTTAAGCTCATCCAGGTCCACCATGTCGGCTGGATCGATATTTTTCTTTTTATAGATAACGCGGATCAGAGACTTCACTACCCCGGAGTCGTATTTGCCTTCGTCGTTTCTGAGCAAGAGTCTCTCTGCCGATGCCTCGATGATGCTTTCCGGATCGTCAGAAAAGGTGAAACGCTTCCACTCCTCGGACCCTAAATGCCTCCGGGCATGGTTAACCAGCCGGCGTATGTCCCTTGGCCAGGTGGATAGAATGCGGCAGTAATCCGAAACCGCCAGCAAGATGCGCGATGCCAGAGGGATCTGATCTCCACTAAGACCAGTGGGGAATCCTTTTCCGTTCATATATTCATGATGATAGAGAACCATTTCACCGACTAACGAAAGCACCTCGACACCCTCTATGGCAATGGATGCGGTTATGGGGTGCTCGCAGTACAGGAGATACTGCTTCTCGGTCAACAAGTTGGCCTCTTTGTCCTGCAACTCCTTGGGTAATCCGAGAAGTCCTATGTCATGGATCATCCCCGCAATCTCGAGCTGATCGACATATGAAGCTTCGAGTTTCATCTCTTCACCCACTTGCCGGGCCAACTTTGCCACCAGCATCATGTGTTGTCCAAGCTTGGGATTGATGGCCTGGGCAAAGCCGGACAGAAATTGAATGGCATCCTTGACACTCAATTGTGCAACCGAAAAAACCTTGGCAGTGGATTGATCATTTTCTCTCATCTATCGTTTATTCTCCTACACCATATTTGGCAAAAGCTTTCTTTGGAAGCTTATCGTCTTGAGTTGCATCATCCGCTTTGACCCGATTCCAATAGCCGTCGGGCACCTGCAAGATACCCGTCATAGGTAAGCATGAGTGCTTTGAGTTCGTCTTTGGCAAGAAAAAAATCCTTAAAAATGTCCTCGTATAGGTGATAGGCCAGACGGTCCACGCCGGTACAGGTCCCAACCATCATGGCCACCATATCCGCCAGGTAGAGCGTAGCGGTGGCAGGGTCATTGCGAGCTTCCGGGTTGCTCAAATGGTGGTTTTCGACCATATAGACCATGTGATCGCTGAAATTCCACTCCCTGGCGATGATTCCTCCCAGTGTGGCATGATCCATCCCCAGACTCTCTTTTTCAGCGTCAATAAAACTATAGCCTCGGGTATCCAGACATTTTTGGATCTTGTCCCATTGATTTTCGACATATTCATGCAACACGACCTTGCCGATGTCTTTTAGCAACGCCGCTGTGTAAATTGCCGGCAAGGCATATAGGTCACGACGCTCAGCAAGGGAACGAGCTACCATGGCAGTGGCGACACTCTGTTGCCACAGGTCGCCTTTTTCAAGCTTGTAGCCTGTTTGAGCCGATAGCATATTGGCCGAGAAGGCCTGGGCCATCACGATATCAAAGACCTTGCGAAAGCCAAGAAGGGCAACTGCCTGTTGAACGGAGTCGACCTTCACCGGTAATCCCAGGTAGACCGAATTGCATATTCTTAATAAATTAGCCGTGGCTGCCGGGTCGTACTCTACGAGATTAACCAATTCGTCTATGGGGCAGTCAGGGTCCTCGGTCAGAGCCAATATTTTGTGAATGATCGATGAAATCGGGTGTAACGTCTTTACTTTTTGTAATATTTTGTCGACTGTCGCCATATGAGTTCCTATGATTTTTTAGGTTCGAAACAGTTTGGGACTGGAATTGAATACCACCTCTGGGTCGTTCACAGCTTCTTCGTCCGTACCGGTTTTATCGACCTTGTTTGCAAGCTGCCGCAGCCAACTATCCTTTGATTAGTTTGCCATTTTTATCCCAGAACAGCTCCCCTGAACCTCCACTGCGCATTCCGTTTTTCATAGGAATGCGGGCTTTTTTTTGCCCGTTGTCGTAATATCGAATCACGCTCCCATTGAGCTGTCCGTTTTCATACGGCTCTACGCTTTCCAGATTTCCGTTGGGATACCAGAACTTGGTCATGCCGTTTAAAATGCCATCTTTATACTGTTTTTTATAGCGGTAGATCTTGGGGCGATAGCCTTCTCGCGCCCTTCCTACGACAAATCCCGTATATGGTTTTTTATTACCTTTCTGATAGACAATGCCGCTTCGAACGACTGTTTCCGATCCGAGGATTTCAGCTTGGCACGCAAAAACCATCAAAATCGTGAGAAATAGTAAGCACTTGCCGCCGATATTCATATGACACTCGCTATGGATACATTGGTTGTCGATGTGGGATTGATTCTTGGTAACATCAAATAACATCTCCTAACGCGAAATACGTGAATAACGCCAACTTAGAGAGTTGAAAGGAGGAAAGTTCAGCGTGGCCTTGGGGTGGGTTTAGATAATCCAGACAAATCAATGCACCGGCTGATTATCTTTTCCATGGCAACCTGGCGATCCCGCTAATGGGACCCATGGCTTTCCGTCCCCCGATTACTCGAGGTTTGGCTTTCTCACAAACAATACAATAGTAAAAGCATGCCTATATGTCAAATCGACGAAGGCGCCAAATGGCAGCTACACTGCCATTAACCTTTCATCTTGATTATATTACCATATTCATCCAGAAAATCACACATTCTGTTAAATCTGCACCATCTGCTTGTATTAGGGCGGCTCGCACTGACACCGTCTGTCAACATTATCATCGCCACTTTTTAGCGCAACTAAAGATGTTTCAGATAAAGGCATTATATGTGTTTGTCATAATAGGGGATTACATATTTTATTAAAGTTTACTCGAACACGTTCGATTTATTGATTGAGAGCATTTTGTTGGACAAAAAATCCAATAATCCGTTG
>JASFGJ010000122.1:0-8979 GCA_050123815.1 Desulfobacteraceae bacterium | reverse complement strand
CCTAAAAAATAGGGAAGCTTTATGCATTAACCGCTTTTTTAAGTTTGGTGGGGCGACTGTCCTTTTGGTGGTAGACGGTTTTAAAGATATTCACCAAACGAGGATCGAGTTGAGTCCCGGACACCTGATCCAGCACCAGCATGGCTTCCCGAGGTGATTTGGGTTTGCGGTAGCTCCGGCTGGAGGTGATGGCGTCAAAGGTGTCCGCCACTGCGATGATCCGGGCAGCCAAGGGAATTTGTTCCCCTTTCAGGCCTTTCGGATATCCTGTTCCGTTGTAGCGTTCATGATGGTAAGCTACGGCCGGCAGCGTTAGGGACAAATGTCGGATGGGCTCCAGGATCGTTTTCCCCTTCATTGGATGTTTCTTGATCAGCTCGTACTCATCGGCTGTCAGTTTGCCGGGTTTGTTCAACACATTTTCCGGGATGCCGATTTTTCCGATATCGTGCAATAGAGAGGCCCACTTCAGGGCTTCAAGCGCTTCCGGGGACATTCCGAGCTGCCGCGCAATGAGCGTGGCATACTGGTGAACACGCCTGGAATGACCTTTGGCGTAAGCATCCTTCTCCTCAATCGCGCTAACCAGGGAACACACCATGTTCACGGTAAATCGTTCCAGGTCTTCGTGGTGGTCCATGTTGGCGATCATGGCGGCCAGCTGGTTGGCCAGCGTTTGCAGGATGTCCAGTTCACGTGTGGTAAATTTGTCGCCCATACCGTAAGATACCAGCCCCAGCCATCCATAACTTTTTTTCAGGTGGCGCACGCCGGTGGCCATAAAGCGGTAGGGCCGTCTGGACAGCGCGGTAAACGCACTCTTTTCACGGGAATCGTTGATGATGCAGTACTGGTCCGATATCCGACGCGTGGCCTGGCTGGCGAATTTGTACATCTGTTTGCGCAGATGATTGGTTTTTCGGCTCTGGGTGAAGCGGTTTTCGTGAAACTCCATTTGATTGTATTGGGGATGATCGGGCAGCAGCAAAAACGCGGCGTCTGCCTGCATGTCGTTTAAAAGTTGATGCATCAACTTGGTCAAGACGGGTTGTTTGAGTCGCAATGACCTGAATTGTTTGGTAATATTGGCAAACAGGTAGAGATCCTCGAAACGTGGGTTTGGATGTTCGCTCTCATGTTGCGGCGCTTGCGGGACATCGACCGTTGTTTGCACCTCGCGTATGGCGATCTGTTTGAGGAAAATTTCCATCTGTTTGGAATGGGCGCTGTCGTCGTCGGCTTCCGATAGCGACCCGAGGGTCAGCAAGGCACCTGTCGTACCATTGTCCAGCGGCATGGGGAGGCCGCAAACGTATCTGTTTCCGCTGTGGGGTGCATAGACAAATGCGCCGGACAATATGATCTCTTTCGCGCAGGTGAGACAGCCGGATTTATCCAAGTCATTGAATCCCTGCCCCCGGGTGGCAAAACGCAGCGAACCTTTTGGATCCCAGATTTGGAAATTCATCCGGGATACAGCCGCCAGGCTTTTTAGAAATAGTTCTGTTTTGTTGTTCTCGGGCATCCAACACTCCGATTATGTGATGCAAAATCCTCTTTGCCACTGAAAATTTTAGAAAACAGCATATGATGATGGGTGATCCGTGTGAGGGCAGGTCATTCGAACGTGTTTTCAAACGGCATCGCCGAAGGCGATTTTCAGTTTCTTGATTAGGATTTCGCACATTTATCGCAGGACTTTAGCGAAATCTTTCCTATTTGGCGTTTGACAGCGCGGCAGGTCTTCTATATATTTATTTTCGTCTTACAAATAGGGATTGATATGTTTTACAAGCACACAAACGCCGCGGCCGCAGCGAGCAGCACAGCTCTGGCGATGGCAGGCGGCTGACAAGCCGAATCTGAAATATCACGCCACGGGCTGTAGCGGTCGGTCCGTGGCGTTGCGCTTCATGCCCCGGATCGACACATCGATCCGGGGTTTTTTATTTGAAATGACTAGAAGGGGTTTCTAAAAATCGATGGAGTGCATCGCCCACTCGAAACGAGGAGGAAAACGCAATGCAGGAAAAACCGCAATTTCAATTTGCACGGCGCATGTCCCAACTGCCGCCATATCTGTTCGGAATGATCAACCAGATGAAGATGGAAAAACGCTGGAAAGGCGACGATGTCATCGATCTGGGCATGGGCAATCCCGTGGACCCGGCGCCCCAGCAAGTGATCGACAAACTGGTGGAAGTGACCAATGATCCCAAGACCCATCGTTATCCCGTCGCGGACGGGCTGCGCAACCTGCGGCGGGAGATTGCTAAAAAGTATGCCCAGGATTACGATGTCTCCCTGGAAGCCGATGAGGAGGTGATCTGCACCATCGGTTCCAAAGAGGGCATCTCGCACCTGGCCTTGGCGCTCATCGGGCCCGGCGACACGGTTCTGGTGCCGGCGCCGGCCTTTCCCATTCATGTGTACGCCGCCATAATTGCCGGCGGCAGCGTGATTCGCATCCCCCTGGAAAGCGAGCAGGTCTTTGTCGATCGCATTGCCGGCATGTGTGAGAATGTCTATCCGCGCCCCAAGGTGCTGATCTTGAACTACCCCCACAACCCCACCAGTGAGTTGGGCAGCAAGGATCTGTTCAGGCAGATCGTTGCATTGGCCAAAAAATATGCATTCATGGTGATCCATGACTTTGCCTATTCCAGGATTACATTCGACGGCTACACGGCGCCCAGCTTCATGCAGGTTCCCGGCGCGCGAGATGTGGCTGTGGAGTTCGGCTCGTTTTCAAAATCGTATAACATGGCCGGTTGGCGCCTGGGCTATTGCGTGGGCAACCGGGAAATTGTGGCCGCACTGCGAAAAATCAAGGGCTACTATGACTACGGCATCTTTTCGGCCATCCAGATCGCCGGCATCGTGGCGCTGCGCCACTGCGACGATGACGTGGTGCATCAGGCGGGATTGTACCAGGATCGGCGGGATGTGATGTGCGAAGGCCTGGAGCGTATCGGCTGGCCGGTGACCCCGCCCAAGGCCGGCATGTTTCTGTGGACCCGGATACCGGAGCCGTTCGACCGCATGGGGTCCATGGAATTTTCCATCCAGATGATGAACCGGGCCAACGTGGCGCTGGCGCCGGGGATTGGATTCGGCGAAGAGGGTGAAGGTTTCCTGCGTCTTGCCCTGGTGGAGAATGAGCATCGCATCCGCCAGGCGATCCGTCAGATGAAGCGCGCCATGCAGGCCATGGAAGATGATGGTTCCGTATGAGCATGTCGCTTCCGGGCTGGTTCTCTCAGTTTATTATCAATGGGGGATGTTTGTCGTGAAAAATAGTGTTAAGTATTAAGTGTTAAGTTGCGGGGCATCGCCGTTTTTACCGGGCTCAGCAGCACGCGATACAATGCCGGCACGACCACCAGCGTCAGCGGGGTTGACGCCAACAGGCCCGATATCATGGCAGACGCCAGGGGAGGCCAGAGGGTCGAGGTCGAAACGGCCAGTGGCAGCAGCCCGGCCACGGTGGTGGCCGTGGTGAGCAGGATGGGCCGGATGCGGCGTGCGACGGCCTCCTGCAGCGCTGCAGGAATATCCGCGCCCGCGCTTCTTTTTTCTTCCACCACCTCAAGTAAAACGATGGCATTGTTGACCACGATCCCCACCAGGGCGATAACGCCCAGCAGCGATAGGAAACCGAACGGCTGGTTGCCGATCAACAAACCGGGGATGACGCCGGCGGCAGCCAGCGGTACGGTCATAAAGATGATGACTATTCGCCGAAACGAATTGAACTCAGCCAGCAAAACGGCCAGCAGCAACAGCAATCCGATTGGCAGGTTGCGCATCATTTCGCTGTTGGCCTCGCCGGATCCCTCGGAATCGCCGCCGTAGCTGACCGTCACACCCGGGGGCAGGTTCAGCGCATCCAGTTTGGGCGTCAACTTCGAAAGCACCTGTGTGAAAGCGAACCCCTCCCGCAATTGCGAGGAGATCGTTACCAGTCGGCTGCCATTTCTGTGTTTGATGGCCGCCGGTTGCCAAACCGGTTCGATATGGGCCAGCTGGGCCAGTGGAACCACGCCCCCGTCGAGCGTCGGTACGTCCACCGCCTCCAGGTCCGATACCGCCAACCGTTCGCCAAGTGCCGACCGGATCACAACCGGAATGGGTTCTTCTCCCACATAAAGTTCGCCCACGGGCATGCCGCGGGTCCGGCCATAAATGGCCTGGGCCACATCCACGCGACTGATGCCGTAACGGGCCGCCACGGCATCGTCGATGCGAAAGCGCAAGGTCGGCGCTCCTGGGCCCAGGTCGTGACGCACGTCCAGGGTGCCTTCGATTTTCTTGAGTATCCCGCTGACAGCGGTGGTGGCCTGGTTAAGATGATCCAGGTCGTAACCGCTCAGCCGGATTTCCACCGGTGCCTGGACCGGGGGCCCCTGCTCCAGCTTGCGGGTGACCAGCTCCGCTTGGGGCAGTGCCGGCCGCAGTGATTCGCGAATAAAGGCGATCACGGAGGGATTGTCCGATACCGTATGTGTCTGGACGATCAGTTGAGCGAAGTGGGGGCTGAAGGGAATCCGCGGCACATTGTAGTAAAATGCCGGGGCGCCGCGCCCCATAAAGCTCGCCACGCGGGTGACCTCCGGCCTGGCCAGCAGGGCCTTTTCAACAGTGCGGACCGTCTCATCAGTGGTGTTGAGGTGGCTGCCCTCGGCCAATTTGACGTCCAGCAGGATCTGGTTGCGGTCGGCCGAAGGAAAGAACTGGCGGGAGACCTGTGACGAGAGCAGCAGTGAGATCAACGTAAGCCCGCCGGCTGCTGTCAGCACCATCCACGGATGGGCGTCGGCCAGGCGGGCGGCGTTTTTGCCAACCCTTTCCAGGAGCCGGGTGTTGCGGGCAGCACCCGCGCGCAGAATCATTTGCGACAAGATCGGTGTGGCAAACAGGGCATATGCGTAGCTGATGACTAGTGTCAGCATGACGATAATGGGGATCGCACGCGTGAAGGCGGCCGTGGGACCGCTGGAGATCAGCATGGGCACGAAGGCCGCCACCGTGGTGAGCGTGGCCGCGGCCAGCGGCGTGGCCAGCTCCCGGATCGCCCCCCGGGTCGCCCGGCGGGGGGATTCGCCTTTGTCCAGACGCCACTGGACATTTTCGGCCATGACGATGGCGTTGTCCACCAGCATCCCCAGCGCCAGAACCAGCGCTGCAATGGAAATTTGGTGCAACACCCCGCCGCCCCAGGCAAAGACCGCCACGCTGGTCATGGTTACCAGCGGCACAACGGCCGAGACCACCAATCCGAGTCGCAGTCCCATGGCAATGATCAGAATGCCGGCGACGATTAAAACGCCGAAAAGCAGGGACCCGTTTAGCTCGCTGAGTCTGGCCTCTGTGCGCACCGGCTGGAACGTAACGGTTTGAACGCGAAGCGGTTGCAATGCCGGGGCAGCTGCAGCCACACGTTCGGCAACGGCATGGCCGAAATCCACCAGGTTGATCGCCTCGCGCGGGACCACCGCAACGCCCACAGCCATAACACCGTTCAGTCGCATTTTGGCCGAAGCCGGCTCTACGGGTCCCAAGTGAACCCGCGCCACCTCCTCCAGCGGCACCGACCCGCCTCCGGGAAGGTGAATCGGCGACTTGCGAATTTCGTCCACCGAGGAAAATTCGGACAGCGGCCGCAGGCGCAGAGACTTGTCCGCCACCTGCAGCGAGCCTCCGGAGTGGATGCGGTTGCGGGCGCTGAGTCCGGCTGCCACTTGACGGGCGTTCAATCCCAATCGCCGGGCCACGGCGTCGTTCAAGGCAATGGTCACCTGCTCTTTCGGATCTGCAATGATATGCGCCCGTTTGACCAGGGGTATGGCGTTTAGCTGGTCTTTCAGTTTTCGGGCGCCTTGCAGCAACGCCAGAGGATCGGCGCTACCGGTCACGGCCAAAACGATGGCGTCCTGATCCATCAGGTCATCATCCAGTACGGGCCTGCCGGCGCCCTCGGGAAAATCGAGCCGGGCGCGCACCAGGGCTTCGCGGACTTCGTCCCAGGCTTCGGAATAATCGGAGATGCCGCCACGCAGCTCGATGAACAGCACGGCTACTTCGTCATACGCCGTAGCTTCAACCAGTTTGATCTCGCTGACTTCGGCCAGGGCGTCTTCAATGGGTTCGAGCACCAGGCGTTCCACCGTGGGGGCATCGGCTCCCGGATAGGGCGCCACCACCTGCCCCCAAAAATCAGGCAGGCGCGGATCTTCCTGGCGCACCATGGTCATCCACAGGATGGCTCCCATCAGCGAGAGCAGCACCACCGTAGTCAAGACCAAGCGTCGATTTTCTATTATTTTTTCGATGAGCGTCATGATGCCGCCTCCACGCGCTGCCCGTCGGTCAACTGACTTTGGCCTGAAATCACCACCCGGTCGCCCTCATGCAGATTGCCGGACACGACAATGCGGTCACCGATGATGCCGCCGATGGTGATGGTGTGTCGACTTACCGTTCCATTATCATAGATGAACAAATAGGGTTGGCTGGCTCCCGGGTTGACCACCGCAGCCAGCGGGACAGTCAACACGCCCTGAGTGGATAGATCGATGATCAACTGGGCCGTTAAACCGGCAACCACGCCCGGTTCGTCGACCAGTTCCACTTTCAGAGGAAAGAGTCGGCCGGCGGTCAAGGCAGCTTTGGCAATGGAGCTGATGCGGCCTGGAACCCGCCGGTTGCCGACAAAGGGTAGCTCGACCTGAACACGCTGATCCTTTGAGACACGATCGAGCATCGTTTCCGGAACCTGCACCAGCAGCTCGATAGCACCATCACCGGTCAGCTCGATGGCCGGCTGACCCGGGACGGCCCATTCTCCGGGCTGTATATAGACCTTTGTGATGGTACCGCTGAACGGTGCTGTGAGCACCACCTCGTCGAGCAGTCGCCTCGATTCCTTCAAACGCGCTGCGGCGGCCGCCAGCGAGGATTCGAGGGCGGACTGCCGGGTGACGACTTTCTCCAGCTGCGCCACAGGCACCACATCCGAGGTGGCCAGGCGTTCCACGCGGGCGCGGTCCCGTTTGGCTTGCGCCAACTGAGTTTTCAGCTCTGAAAACGTGGCGCGCGCCAGATCGACCGCATTTCTGAACTCGCGGTCGTCAAGGCGGGCCAGCACCTCTCCCCGGGCCACCTTGGAGCCGGATTCGATGTGTCGCTCCAACACCCGTGCCGGGACCGTAAAGGAGAGGATTGCTCGATTTTTGGCTTGCGTGACGCCGGCAAAGCGCGCACTGCGTTCGGTGTGCGCCACCTCGACGGTGTCCAGCAGCACGCGCAGATGGTCGTCGGCGTTCGTGGGCAACGGCTTTCTGGAAGGCATGGCCCATAACACGACAGCCACCCCCACGAACACGAAACCGACGATAAGGCTCATGGGATGTTTGATGCGCATGGCGGTATCTCCTCTGTTGGCCTAATAACAGCCGATTATTAATTGGTCGGCCGGTCAATTAAGGCGTAAATTTTTTTGAATCTGTTGTGTTGCTCCCACATGTTGGAATTGGAGCAGCACTGTTACACTCGTCCTATCTGGGTAGAATGCCTTCAAAAAAGATCTTGATCATGTTACTCAGGTACGCCTCGTCCAGATCGTCCGACAGGCCTTCGGTGCCGAAGCTTTCCGTGAAGTGATCCTTGTCCTGAAACCAGTGCTGGCAGAGCCCGATGAAAATAAAAACGATAAATCTCGGGTCGATATCCGACCGTATCTGGCCGGCTGTCTGTACTTCGCGCACCTTTTCAACACCTTGCTGGATCAGTTCGCGATCCATTTCGAAACAATCGTCCTGGTCCTGCTCCAGGAACATCCACGCCAGGATCCGCACGATTTGGGGGTTGCGCCGCAGAAAATCAAAATAAAACGCCACCGATGCCCGCAACAGCTCGGCGCTTGGTTTTGTATTCTTAAGCATTTCAGATTGTTGCATGGCATAGTGCATAAATCGCCGTGTCTTGACCTCTCGCATCAGCCCCTGTTTGGAGCCGAAATAGTGGTGGATCAGGCTCTTGGTGATACCGGCGCGTTTGGCGATTTCGCTGAGCGATGTATTGCCAAAGCCCTTTTCCATGAAAATTGCTTCTGCTGCTTCAATGAGTGCATCTTTGGTCGCTTCAGGGTCTCGTTGCTGTCTGAGGGCCATATCAATTCCTTTTGTAACCGCCGGCAACAATTAACTGGCCGGCCGGTCAATAATGTACCGCTCCATCTTCCGCCTGTCAAGGTTACTTTTTACAGGTTCATTAAAATTGGGGATGTCATTTTTAAAATCGCTTGACCGGTTGGGTGGGGGCCGCTATGAAGCCAGAACACGCGGGTTGCCGTGACCTTCAAGAATCTTATCTGGAAAGGATGATCGAATGGCAGATGCATTGGCGCTGCTGGCGCTGTTGATCGGACTTGAATTGGTATTGGGTGTGGACAATGTTCTGGTGATTGCAATATTTGTGGGGCGGCTGCCTGAATCGAGACGCCAGAAAGCGCGCATTATGGGATTGGCCCTGGCCATGGCGGCCCGTATCGTCATGCTGGCCGTGGTGCTGGCCCTGGCCCGCCTGACGCAACCGCTGATCTGGGATTTTTCGATTCGTGACTTGATCCTGATATTGGGCGGGCTGTTTTTGCTCTACAAGGCGGTTCACGAAATTCATCACACCATTTCTCTAAAAGACGAAGGCCAACAGCAGTCCGAAGGCGGTTCCGGCGCGTACTATGCGATTATATCGCAGATCGTTTTGCTCGATATCGTCTTTTCCGTCGACTCGGTGATCACTGCGGTCGGGCTCACCGATAAATTGTGGATCATTGTTACCGCTGTTGTCGTCTCTTTTGTGGGGATCCTGTTTTTCGCGCGACCCATCGGTGAATTCATATTGCGGCACCCGGCCCTGAAAATACTGGCACTGTCGTTTTTGATCACCATTGGCATTACCATCTTCATGGAGGGCCTG
>JASFGJ010000121.1:0-8997 GCA_050123815.1 Desulfobacteraceae bacterium | reverse complement strand
CCGGTGTGGCCGTGGGCCCGATCGTAAGAATTGGAATAGCCCAAGTTGAAAAATAGATGAAAGCGGCTGAAAGGATTCATCCAGTTGGGGGTGACGAAGTAGAATCCTTCGGGCGCTTTTCCGTCTCCCTGCCTGAGTTTGGGCCCCAGTCCCTTTCCTCCATAAGTGCAAATTGGAAAGGACTTGAAGCGTTTGTATCCGGATGGGGTCTTCAGCCATACCTCCAGAATACGTTCGGATTTAAAGATTCGGATGAAAAGGGGCGCGCCCCATGCAAAGCCCCTGGCTGCCAACTGCCGCTGCAGAGGCCCGCGCTGACGCGCGATGGCCTGCCTGGAGCGCGGACTCGACGGCGGGGTCTGGGCTGAAGCGGATGTACTGAACAAGACGAGCAACAGGATTAGGACGATAAACCGCATCATTGGACGTTCCTTTCGTTCGGCCGCGGCCTTGACCGCAGCGTGTGATGTTCTTTTTTCTTCTCGCATGCACCGGATGGCCCGCCGCCGGCACCGGTGCATGCGAGATCATGGGTCGATTCAAATGCCCTCCAGCACCTTTTTTGCCTCTTCTGCGGCCTGTTCGAACGGATCTTTCTCGCTCCGTGTCCTGGAAATGCTCCGCCGTGTGGGAACGATGAAAAAGTAGATGGACTGAATCAGGAAAAAGAGACAGATGGTCAGAGCCCAGGCCAGGGAGGATTGACCACCGAAAAAGAGCAGCAGGCCGGCGGCACCCCCGAGGGTGAGCACTTCTGCCGACAGGGCTCGCAGGGGAGCGCCTTGAAAGCAAAGGCCGCTGCGCATCCAGGCAAATACACCCAGCGCTAGAATGAAAAAACTGCTGTAGGCACTGGGCCACAATGCCGAGCCCAGCAAAATCGCCAGCGGAAAGAGCAGCGGAAGCAGGCGAACGCCGCTCCAACGGGCCATCAACACGCCGTAGAGCGCCAGATCCGCCCACAGCAACAGCTTGAACGCCGTGGGCCAGTAAAGATAGATACTCAGCACCATTGCGGCAGGGACAACCAGGAGCCCGCTTAGCACGGCGTAGACGATGGTGGTTCGCACAGGATGTTTCATGTCGCACCCCCTTGCTGCATGGTCTCTTTGCGCTGGAGCAGTTCAAGCTCGATCTCTTCTTCAGTTGGGGCGTGCCAGGCCTGAGAGGTTCTCTCCGCGGCAATGACGTCATCAAATCCCTCCGAGCGTGCCTGCTGGCGGAAGGCGGTCACTTTGACCTTGAACTGATCGTATTGCATCCGCTGCCGGGCCAGTGTTTCTGAAAGGCGGCTGCTTTCTTGTGTCAGGGCTTCGATCTGGTGTTTGAGCTGCTCGCAACTGCCCTGGAGCGAGCGACGCTTGCGAATCAGCATGCGGGCGATGTCGTCTTTTTCCTTGCGGACGGCCAGATCGAGATCGTTCTCCAGCTTGCGGACTTCCTTTTCGCGCCGGTCGTAATCGCTTTCAGCCTGCCGGATAGCCGACTCGATCCGGTTCAAACGGCCCTCTTTGTCTTCCAGGCTGGCTTCCATTTCCCTGAGATGTTGTTTGAGCAGCAGCCCCTTGTCCTCCAGTTGGTCCATGACGCCATGGACGTCGGCTTTAAATAAACGCATCATGCGTGACAGAATTGCCATGATCTCCTCCTTTACTTTTTGTCGCGTCGGATCTGATAGCTTTCGTATTGCAGCGCCTTGGAGCGTTGTTTTTTCTTCTCGGCGACTGCGGCCGGAGCGCCGGCAAACGTCTCCTCTACGCTCTGACGCAATACGCCCACATCCTTGTCCAGGTTTTGAGCGACCTTGGCCGATCCGACGGCAGCGTTGACTCTGCGGTTTCGCTCTTCGTATTCCTGAATCCTGGTCAGCGCCTGCTGCTTTCGGCCTGTGCGGATGGCTTCGGCAACCGCTTCCTTGAGTTGGCTGTAATCTTCCCGGACCACCTGCTCACCCCAACCTGCTTTGTCGATGCTCGCCATGACGGCCTTTTGATCGGCCAGGCAGGTCAGCGACAGTTCCGCATCATGGGTCAATCTCCGTAGTACGCCGTTGTCCATGAACCAGGCCTGAAATGCGCCCAGATGAAAGCTGCGCTCCTTGTCCGTGGGCACCTGAAAGGTCAGATAGAGCGTGCGCTTCTGCCCGGAGAGCAGATCGCCGGGGTGGATCACGGCGACATTGTCCCGGGTGGTGATGGGATAACCGCCGGCATTGACCAGGCGCACCCCATCGGCCTGGGGAATACGAATTTCCAATCCGGATGCCGCGACTGTGCGCGTGGCCTGAAGCTCTTTGTCGAAAACCCGGGCAAACGTTCGAGGGTCTTCCAGAAAGTAGTAGCGGCCGGCGCCGTGATCGGCGATGGTGGTCATCAGGATTTCGTTGAAATCCAATCCCACGCCGACGGTGCTGACGGTAAAATTATGCTCTGAGGCACCGGCGGCCATTTTACCCAGAGCCATGGAATCGGTGATGCCCTGGTTGGCCAGACCGTCCGAGATCAGGATCAGTTTGCGCTGGCGTTTCCGGGCCGGGGCCTGCATCAGGGCGGAGATCCCCTCGGAAAGGCCGGCTCCCAGGTTGGTGCCGCCGCCGGTAAAGACCTGCTGCACGGCAGCCGCGGCCTGGGTTCGATGGGTATGGGTCATGCTGGTCAGGGGCCAGACCGTGCTCACCCCGTTGGAATAGGCCACCACGGCCAGCCGGTCGTTGTCGGTCAGCCGTTCGATCAAACGAAGCACAGCCAGGCGGGCGTCGCGGATTTTCTGACCGTTCATCGAACCGCTGCGATCCAATACCACCACAATGTCGGCGTGTTGTTGTGGGGGTAAATCGGGCCGTAGGATTCCATCGGCGGTCAGGGTCAGAGCCACGGAGGCTCTGCCGTCCGATCCCTTCAGGACCTTATCCTGCACCAGGCTGACGATCATTGAGACAGGCCCATGCTTGGAGACAGACCCCGGCGTGACGGCCGCCGCGGCGGCGGCGCTCGACCGGCCATCTCTTGCGCTGACGTAAGCCAGGGCGCCGCCCGTTACGATGATCAACACCATGACTGCAACAAAACTTCTTTTAAACAGTTTCATTTGCTTTACTCCTTTCTCTGTAATTCTATTGCTTATGCAAGATTGAATTGTTATCTGACTGCAGTGTAGAATTTCTGGAAGAAAAGACAATTCAAAGAAATGCAAAAGGTTGCGGCGCTTTTTTTACATAAGTTTTGCTTTGCAATTGGCGATGGATGATGTAAAACATACAGCAGTGAAGCGTGATTTTTAAAAGGCGTTAAGATACTGTTTTTTAAAAGGACAGAGATCGCTATGATGAGACAGCCCAAAGCCCGCATTTTGATTGTAGAGGATGATCCGGCAATTTTGACCGGATTGCAGGACGTATTGGTGTTCAACGGATACACGGCGGACGGCGAATCGGACGGCGGACAGGGTCTGGCCACCGCCCTGTCGCAGGCCTACGATCTGATCCTGCTGGACGTCATGCTTCCCACGCTGGACGGTTTTTCCATATGCGAGCAGTTGCGGGAGAAAAAGCCGGGCCAGGCTATCATCATGATTACGGCCAAGGGCTCGGAAGACGATGTGGTGGCGGGATTCAAGGCCGGGGCGGACGACTATGTCAGCAAGCCGTTTTCCCTGCGCGAGCTGATGGTTCGAGTGGAAGCCCTGCTGCGACGCAGCGGAAAACATCTGGGAGATGAGCAGATTTCGTGCGGCGGGATTCTGTTTGACGGCCTCAATCTGCGGGCAAGCTGCGGAGAGAAAAGCGTCGATTTGACGCGGCGGGAAATGGATATCATTGTCTACCTGTCGCGGCACCGGCAGCGCATTGTCAGCAAAAAAGAGCTGCTCACCGACGTGTGGCACTATGCCGACGCCGATATCGAGACCCGAACCGTCGATATCCATATACTCAAGCTGCGCAAAAAGATTGCCGCTTTGAATCCGGAGGCCGAACTGATTGAGACAGTTAGGGGCGAAGGCTACCGAATGGAGCCGGGAATATGAAGCGCCTGAAAACCCTAATCACCATTTTTTGCCTGGTGATCTCGATCCCACTGGCGTTTGTCATCTGGCAGACCTACCGGGGCGTGGCGCGCGAAGAGCGGTCCCAGCTGCGTTTTTTCAGCGAAACGCTGTTCGACGACATGCAGGTCGTCCTGTCGAGGCTGATCCAGCGCGAGGAGAACCGGACGGTGGATGAATATCATCACACGCTTGCCGGCACCGGGCGTCGCAAACAGCTCTCTCCTTTGGCCGAACCGCCGCTGGAAAACTATATCGTCGGTTACCTGCAGAACAACCCGGACGGATCGTTCCAGACGCCGCTGGCGGCCGATATGGGCCGCGTTCCGGATGAACGGCGGGCCATCGTCGAGCAGCTCAAAACAATCAACACCATCTTCAACCGGAAAAAGTTCGCCCTGCCCAAACGACAACCGCCGGAAGTCGTCGCCGAAGCGGAAACCAAGCAGCAGGCCCCAAAGGTTGCCAAAGATGGTTTTGCGGATCGGTATGTGGCCCGATCAAAGCAGAAAGTCTCCAAGAAATATCTTGGTAAAAAAACACAGCGCGTTGAAGAGATCACCGCAGACCAGGCTCTGAACCTGTCCCGGGAAGATCAATCGCTGCTGCGCACACGCCAGTTAAAAAAAGAGCGCACGGCACCGCAGGCGCCTGCCGCAAGCAGTGAGGCCGGCAGCGCAGTGCCATGGCTCTCCCAGTCGGAGCCCTCCGAACCTGCACCGGCAACCGAACAGGAGAAAGACGGCAGTACCGAACCCAACCGTTTTCAAGTGGAAGTCGCCCCACTGCAGTCGGTGCAGATCGACGGCGATCGCTTTTTTATCTTCAGACGCATCGCCGTCAACAACCAGATCTACCGCCAGGGCTTCGTGGTTCAGGCTAGGCCGCTTCTCCAATATTTGGCGGACACCTATTTCGCATCCCAGCCCATGGCCCGATTCAGCCGCCTCAGCCTGCAGATCAATGCCAACGGCGTCGGCCGGGAGATCGCCGCCGCCGGAACGGCCCTCGAATCCGTGGCGTTCGATGTGCGTCGCACCTTTCCGGCCCCGTTTGATTTTTGCAGCGCCATCGTGCAAGCCGGCGCCATCCCCAGCTCGCCGGCTCGGCAAACCTTGAATGTGGCCCTGGCCGTTTTCGGATTTTTTACCTTGCTGGGGTTGTTTTTCATCTACCACAGCGTCCGCACCATCGTGGAGGTGTCTGAACGCCGTTCGCAATTTGTCTCTTCCGTTACCCACGAACTCAAGACCCCTCTGACCAACATCCGCATGTACATCGAAATGCTGGAACAGGGCATCGCGGCAAATCCGGAGCGCGAACAGGACTATTTTCAAATTCTGGGATCGGAAAGCTCCCGCCTGTCGCGTCTGATCAACAACGTATTGGAGCTGTCGAAGCTTGAAAAAAAACAGCGCCACCTGAACATGCAACCGGGAACCCTGGCGGCGGAATTTAACGAGGTCGAAATGGTCATGGCGCCCAAACTGAAACAGGAGGGTTTTTCACTGACCATCGAAACGCGGGAAGTGCCCGCCTTTCACTATGACAGCGAGGTGATGATTCAGCTGTTGATCAATCTGATCGAAAACAGCGTCAAATTCGGGCGTCAATCGCCGCAGCGCAGGATTACCATCCGAGCTGCAGCGCAGCAGGGTTGGGTGCGCATCGCCGTATCCGATACCGGCCCCGGCATCCCGCGAAAGGCGCTGAAAAAGGTATTCGGAGACTTTTATCGCGTTGACAACGAGCTATCCCGCACCACCGGCGGCACCGGGATCGGATTGGCCCTGGTCAAAAAATTTGTCGACGCCATGGGCGGCCGCGTACAGGCGGTCAACAACGATGGCCCGGGCTGTACGATCGTCCTGAGCCTGCCGGTTACGCATACCCAAACACCAACGTAAGCCCGGCGCACAGCCCCACAAAGGCTCCCATCACCAAGCAATCAATTATACCACCCCAAACACGCCGCCACATGACTCCGTTGCCTTCCATCCGATCTCACGGATCCTAATTCGCACAATGACTGTTAAAGAACTCCACCGCCTCTTCCGCCGAGTCGAAGTAGATCCAGTCGCGCTCAACAATGCCATCCTGCAAACGGGTGCGCTCGATGGCCACATTGCCGTGGTATTCAAAATATTCCTGGTAGTCCTGATAATCGATCATTGCCGTCATGGTCTCCTCCTTCTTTGGTCAGTAACGTTCCCATTGTTTGAATCGACTTTATCAGGCCGGTGTGACAGATCCGGTCACACCAAAATAGAAAAATCAGTTTTTTGAAAAATATATTTGAGACGACAAATAGGGAAAAAAATGGTATGGAAAACGGCTGGATAACGACAACTATGATATTATACCGCGTTCAAGGCATCATCTGTCAAAAGATACCAACGGCAAAACGCTTGCCGGATAATGCCATCCTTGACCGCATCACCGTAAACTTTTAGCGTTGAACGTTTGCTATGTCATTGTTCAAACTATTGCAAAAACCGACCCTGCAAAGTCTGTCCAAAACCTGTGGTTGAGCGGCGAAAATCGACCCGGTCGGGCTCGGTGACATGCTGTCAACACTAAAACAGGCAAGGGACGACAACCTGCTGGTGGGCTTTAACACCAGCGATGACGCAGGGGTATATCGACTCACAGACGATTTGGCCATCGTGACAACGGCGGACTTTATTACCCCGCCGGTCAACGATCCGTATCAATTCGGCCGGATTGCCGCGGCCAATGCCATCAGCGATGTGTATGCCATGGGTGGCGAGCCCAAAGTCTGCCTGAATCTGGTCTGTTTTCCGTCCAATAAGCTGCCGGCTGAGGATCTCAATCAGATCGTGAAGGGCGCGGTCAGCATCATTACCGAAGCGGAAGCCGTACTGGCCGGCGGCCACTCGGTGGAAGACGACGAGCCCAAATTCGGGTTGTCGGTGGTTGGTGTGGTTCACCCTGAAAAATTTTGGACCAACGCGGGCGCCCGACCCGGCGACGTCCTGGTGTTGACCAAACCTCTGGGCAGCGGTGTGCTGTTCAACGCCAATTTGAAGAAATGGGTTTCCGAAGCGGCCCTCGAAGCCTGTGTCGAGATCCTGGCCACCCTAAACCGCGATGCCGCCCAAGCCATGAAGGAATACGACATCCACGCGGCCACCGATGTCACCGGCTTTGGATTGGCCGGTCATGCCATGGAGATGGCCAAGGGATCCAACGCAACCCTGGAAATCGATGTGGCACGCCTGCCGATCATGGATGAGGCTCTCGATATGTACCGCCGCGGGATGACCACCGGCGTCAACAGCGCCAACCGGAAGCTGGTGCAAGCCAACATGTCGCTGCGTACGTCTGTGCCGGATTGGCACCAGGAGATCCTGTTCGACCCACAGACCAGCGGCGGATTGCTGGTCGCCCTGCCTGGGGATCAGGGCCGGTCGCTGGTGGCAAAACTCGAAACCCTCAACACGCCGGCCGCCCATATTATTGGACGGGTCATGCCCTTGAGCGGGGCAACACATCTAATCTTCACGTAAAATCAAACGGCAGGAGGTTATTGATGGCACGCGGCGACCAGCTCAGTCGGCAGTGGCGAATCATCCAGACGTTGATTTCGGCCAGGCAGGGCAAATCCGCCTCCGATCTGGCCGGGACGCTGGAGTGCCATTCGCGCACCATCTATCGGGACCTGGAGGCCCTGCAGGCGGCAGGTTTTCCGTTGTACAACCAAAAACGGGACAACAAAACCCTGTGGTCCATTCTGGAATCGGGTTCGCAGCAAATGCCCATCCCACTCAGCCTGACTGAGCTGATGGCCCTTTACTTCAGCCGCAACATGCTCAATGTGCTCGAAGGCAGCGCCATTCACGATTCATTGACCTCGCTGTTTGAAAAGGTCAAAGCCACCCTGCCGCAACAATACATCGACTATCTGGCCAAGATCGAGCACAGCCTGGCGGTGGGAGTCAAGGCCCACAAACCGTATCGCAAATTCAAGGACACGTTGACCCAGGTCCAGGAGGCGGCCCAGAGCCAGCGGCTTATCCAGGTGCGCTATTTTACCATGAGCCGCCGCAAACGCACCCGGCGCCGGATTGCCCCCTATCAGGTGTGGTACTATGACGAGACCTTCTACCTGATCGGGTTTTGCTACCAGCGCAAGGAAATCCGGCTGTTTGCGATCGACCGCATCGAGCAGATCGAGATCCTGGTTGAGACCTTCGATCCGCCGGACGGGTTCGACGCCGAACGGTTCATGCAGGCATCCTTCGGCGTATTTCAGGGCGAACCCGCAACAGTTGCGATTCGTTTCACCAAAGAGGCCGCCGGTTACGTCTCCGAAAAAATCTGGCACCCCACCCAAACCCTCACCCCCCAGCCGGACGGCAGCCTTCTGTTCGAAGCCCGGGTGGCCGGCATCGACGAGATCAAACGCTGGGTTCTTAAATGGGGTGCGGACGCCGTAGTTCTGGCCCCGGACGAACTGCGCCAGGCAGTTTCCAGAGAGGTGCAAGCCATGTTGAATCATTACGATAACGATAATAACAAAGGAGCCGGGACTGGATAACATCAGTCGCCAGCCGGATTGTTTCCATTCATGTGAGCTATATAAAGAGGCTCTTCCCAAAAATAGTTGGAGCAATAGCCATATGAGCAAAGGCCGATATACTTACGGTAGAACGCCACTGGCTGAGGGCATTGCCTGTGCACGTCGCCTCCGGGCTGGTTATCTCAGTACCTTATCAACGGGGGATGCTTGCCCCCTCCGGTGTTCGCCGAGGTGAAAGGTTGTATTGAATTTAATTGCGGAGCAATACATAAGGCCTTCGTTTATCATTATCCGTGCTAGGCGGCGACACGGTCTCCCCCATTGATAAGGTACTGAGATAACGAATCCCTCCGACTCAATGTGCACAGACAATGCCCTCAGCCAGCGGCTTGTGCGAATAATACGGCCTTTCT